>NZ_JBFBKP010000030.1:0-47627 GCF_040702285.1 Arthrobacter sp. NPDC080086 | reverse complement strand
CGAGGAGTTCGGCGAGCATCGCGGGGATCATGCCGCCGGTGCCGTCGGTGGAGAGGTTGCCGGTGACCACCAGGTCGAAGCCGGTGCGGCGGATGGCGGCGGCGAGGGTCTCGGCGGTGAGGCCCAGGTCCGCGCCGCGGAGCGCCTCGTCGCAGACGTGCACGGCGCTGCCGGCACCCATCGCCAGGCCCTTGCGGAGGGTGGCGGTGGCGGATTCGGGGGCGAGCGAGAGGACGACGACGTCGGTTCCCTCGTGCGCGTCCGCGTGGCTCAGCGCCATTTCCAGGGCGCGCTCGCCGATCTCGTCGATCACCGCCTCGTTGGCCCCGCGGTCCGCGAGGCCCGTTTCGAGGCTCAGTTTCCGGTCCCCGTAGGTGTCCGGGACTTCCTTGACTAGGACGACAATCTTCATTGATGGCTCTTCCTGTGGCGGGCATGCCGCCGGGAGGCGGCACGCCGAATCTCCCTAGAGTCTACGAAACGTGCCGCCGTCCTCAGCGCGCCGAGGCCAGCGCGTCCCAGGCGAAGCTGGCCAGCCAGTGGCTGGACATGAATTCGTCCGTGCTCACCGCGGCCAGGCCGGCCTCCAGCAGCGGACCCGCGGCGCCGTCGAGAACGCCGCGCAGCTCCTCCGTCGAGGACCCGGACGCGGATCCGGAGTCGGAGAGCGCGGCGCTGATCCGGATCAGCTGCCCGGCCCGGCTGAGGTTCAGGCCGTTCAGATGCGCCAGGTAGCCGTCGGTTTCGTCGGTGACGGTGAACGGCGCCAGGATCCGGGACTCCGGCTCCAGGTCCGGCAGGAAGCGGGTGAACCAGGCGGCGAAGTCCCCGCCGTCGAGCACACGCGCCATCAGGTCCGCCTCGCTCAACCCGGCGGAAAGGAAGTCCTGGCCGCTGAGCTCCCACTCGCCGGGCCAGCCGGCGTCGCCCTTGAACCAGCGCAGCGCCGCCTCCTCGCACACGGCGGCGGCCCGGTCCCGGCCCAGCACGCGGAAGGCGTCCAGCATCAGCCCCAGGCCGAAGGCGGCGTTGGTGTGCAGTCCGTGGCGGACCGGGAACTCGGCCTTGGCCGTCCACTCCGCCACCAGCGACGCCACGATGTCCACCAGCGGTTCCAGGGCCGAGCCCCAGTCCCGGACCTGCGCGTCCTCCGCCGTGATGGCGGTGGCGGCGAGCCGCACCAGCCAGGCCCAGCCGTAGGGGCGTTCCCAGCTGGGGTTGGCCTGCAGGTAGGCGCCCTCCACGGCGAGGTTCTCCGGGGTGAGGTTGGCCGCCAGTACCCGGCGCAGCTCCGCGTCGCGGTCCGGGCTGACGCCGTGTTCCAGCAGGGACACGCCCAGCCAGGTCATATGCACGCAGGAATGCCAGTCGAACGAGGTGTAAAACGCCGGGTGGAGCTCGCGGGGGCTTGGGCGGTCCTCAAGCGACGTCTCCACGTGGTGCGAGGCGTAGGGGTACGGCCGGCCCAGGTTCTCCAGCACGATGTCCGCGTAGGTGTCGGCCAGCCGGTCCATCTCTTCGGTTCCGGCGGTGACTACAGTGACGGCGGACGGTGCGGCGGAGTGGCTCATGGTGCCCCTAACGGGTGGTGGCGGACGGGATCAGTTGAAGGCCAGGAAGTACATCAGGCCGATGTTGGCGGCCAGCAGCGGCACGGCGGTGGCGACCTGCGCCTTGATGACGCCGTACTTGTTCTTCATCTCCAGCAGCGCCGAGGGCACCAGGTTGAAGTTGGCCGCCATGGGGGTGCAGAGCGTGCCGCAGAACCCGGCCAGCATGCCGATCGCGAAGATGATCGCCGGGGTGCCGTGGAAGCCCTGGACCAGCACCGGCCAGCCGATGGCCGCCGTCATGATCGGGAACGCGGCGAACGCGTTGCCCATCAGCACCGTGAAGAGGAACATGCCCACGGAGTAGACGATCACGGCGGCGATCAGCGAACCCTCCGGCAGTACACCCGTGGCCAGGGTGCCCACGGCCTTGCCCACGCCGGCCTTGGTGAACAGGATGCCCAGGGTAGAGAGCATCTGCGGCAGCAGCGCGGCCCAGCCGATGGATTCGAGGATCCGGCGGCCCTCGAAGATGGGGGTCAGCTTGTTCTTGGGCTTGAGCAGCACGACGGCGACGACGGCGGCCGCGATGGCGCCGACGGCCAAGGCCAGCAGGGTGGTGTTGGCCGGGTCGAACAGCGGCTGGCCGCCGACCTTCAGGACCGGGGCGAGCAGGACGATGATCACGGTGACCACCGGCAGGGTCAGCGCCGGGATGAAGAGCTTGTTACCGAACCGGGCGGCGAACGCAGTGCGTTCGGCCTCGCTGGTGGTGCGGGACTTGCCGTCACCGAGGGGCCCGGTGCTGGCCAGGACCACCAGGACCAGGACGGCCACGCCCAGGACCCAGGCCGGGGCGGTGTTCGCCTGCACCCAGGAGCCGTAGAAGAAGCAGAGACCCAGCAGGCCCCAGAAAGCCGAGCTGCCCCAGCGCTTGGGGTGGGTGGTATCCCGGGAAATCAGGAACGCCCAGGCGATGAAAAGAATGCCAATCAGCCAGAAGACGGCTTCAACCTTGATCATGCGGTCTCTCCTACTGTGACGGCGGACTTCTCTTCCTCGACGGCGGCGCGGACGTCCTTGTCCAGCTGGCGGTCCAGCCGCAGCAGCCGGAAGCCGTGGATGAGGAAGGCGATGATGGCGGTGGGGATGGCCCAGACGGCCAGCTCCAGGGGTTCGAGGTGCAGCTTGTAGGTGGTGTCCACAAACGAGGTGATCAGCAGGATGGAGCCGACGGCCACGAAGATGTCCTCACCGAAGAAGACACCCACGTTGTCCGCCGCGGCGGAGTGGCCCTTGATCTTCTCGCGGACCTTCTCGGGGACGTGGCCGTAGCGGCGCAGCGCGGCGCCCTCCGCCATGGGGAACACCAGCGGCCGCACGGTCTGGGCGTGGCCGCCGATGCCGGTGAGGCCGACGGCGGCGGTGGCCTGGCGGACCAGCAGGTAGCCCAGCAGCACGCGGCCGGCGGTCAGCCTGGCCAGCTTCGCGATCAGCGTCTTGGCCTGCTCCTGCAGCCCGAAACGTTCGATGATGCCGATGACCGGCAGGACCACCACGAAGATCGTCACGGACCGGCTGCTGGCAAAGCCGGAGCCGAACGCGTTGAGGATCTCGAGTGGGGACAGGCCGCCCAACAACGCCGTAACGATGCCGGAAACGGTGACAACAATGAGTGGGTTGAGGCGGACGGCGAAGCCGACGATGACCAGCAAGACCCCGATGAGTACGAGCATATCCATCCATCCCCGCAGGACGCAGCAGTGTTCCGCGGACGAGAGTAGTTAGGGGCATGGCCGGCCCGGCCGAGCTGAAAGGGGTGACTTCCGCAAAGTGATGCCCATCACTGTGATCCACAGCTTATGGTTTTGTTGAACAATGCGCAAGAGGGGTGGCGGACCGTGCCGTCCGGGCCCCGGCGGCCGCCCCGCTTCCGGTGGGAATCCGGCTTAGTGCAGCTCGTGCGCCATCGCGGCCAGCAGCTGCGCCTCGGCCCGGTTGAGGTAGTCCCGCATCAGCTCCGCCGCCTCGGCGTTGTGGCCGGCGGCAATCAGCTCCAGGACCCGGGCGTTGTCCGCGACATAGGGTTCGTGGAAGGCGGGGTCCGAGCCCATCGAGTGGAACACCAGGCGCATCTCGGCCAGTACCTGCTTCATCAGTGAGTCCAGGCGCTCGCTGCCGGCGCGGGCCACCAGGGCGCGATGGAACTCCTGGTTGGCGCCCGCCATCCCGGCGATGTCGCCGCGGGCGCGGGCATCCTGGGCATCGGCGACGACGGCGCGAAGCTCGTCCACCGGCGCGGCCTCGTGCCAGAGGACGGCGGCGGGTTCGACGAAGCGCCGGACCCGGTAGATCTCGCGGATGTCCTCGGCGCCGGGCCGGGCCACAAACACTCCGCGGTTGGGGATCCGGGTCACGATGTGCTCGGCGTGCAGGGCGGTGAAGGCCTCGCGGAGGGTGTTGCGGCTGACGCCGAGGGCCTCGCCGAGTGCCTCCTCTGAGAGCTTGGTCCCCGGGGTGAGGTCGCCGGCGGCGATCCGCTGCCGCAGCTGGTCCGAGACCCACAGTCCGGTGTGCGAGTGGGTGGACCCCTTCGCCACGCCGCGAAGGGACTCCAGGACCGCTTCAAATGTCATGGCGCCAAGCCTAGTGGAGCGGCCGCGGTGCCCCTTACGGCAGGCGTGACGGGCGCAGGACCGACGCCTCACCAGCCCGCGCCGGGTCCAGCGGCACGGGGCTGACCAGCACCGCGGGGCCCCGGTGCAGCACGCCGTCGGACACCACCCGGCACCGCACGCCGCCACGCCCGCGCATCGCCTTGTGGGCGCCGGGGGCCAGCATCGAATCCATCCAGGCGCAGGGGTGGGCGGGTCGTCCGGCCTTGAGTCGGACCGTGTCCCCGCCGGACTCCAGCACGAACTCGTGGCCCAGCAGCGGGGCCAGCTCGGCGCCGCGGATAATCACGTTGCGACGGGTCAGCAGCGGGTCCAGGGGCGGCGTGCCGAGCTCCGCGGCGATCGCCTCCAGGCCCTCGACGGCGAACAGGGTCGCGGCGGCGTCCATGTGCGCGGCCTTGCCGAAGAACCGGTCCCCGGTGATCCCCTTGCCCGCGACGAATTGTGCCTCATTGGCGTCGTGCGTCGGGACGTCGGCCGCGCCCTCCCTGGCCCGGCCGAAGTAGGCGTGGGCGGGGGAGACCAGCAGGTGCAGGATCTCGACGTCGTAGCGGTAAGCCTCGCTCATGCCTCCACGCTACCGCCGGCGCCTCCGGTCCGGGTGGGCTTCATTATCTTGACGATAACTTCACTATGGCGGAGCATCGTGGCATGGACAATCTTGGCGGCCACCCCGGCCTGACGCTTGAGTCTCCCGGGGTCGAAGACCAGGCCGAGCGGGCGATGACCGCCGTCGGCGCCCTGGTGCTGCACCTGCGCCGCGAGGCCGGCTTCAGCATCGGAGGGCTCGCCGCCGCGGCCGGGTTGAGCCCGGGCCTACTGAGCCAGATCGAGCGCGGCCAGGGCAACCCCTCGCTGACCACCCTGATCAAGCTCTCCCAGGCGCTCAAGGTGCCGGTGGGGCGCTTCTTCGACACCAAGGACCAGGGCGGGGCACTGGTCCGCCGCGACGAACGCCGCCGCCTGGAAGTGGCCGAGGACAACCTCATCTATGAGCTGCTGACCCCGCACATGAACGGCCAGCTGGGCATGCTGCGCGCCCAGATCGCCGCCGGCTGGGACAACAAGGACGCCCCGTTCAAGCACGCCGGCGAAGAGTGCGTGACCGTGGTGCAGGGGCGGCTCTACGTTTGCGTCAACGGCGTGGGGTATGAGCTGGAGGAGGGTGATTCGCTGACCTACGACTCCTCCCTGCCGCACTGGTACCGCAACCCCACCGACCAGGACGCGGTGCTGATCGGGGCGATGACGCCGCCATCGTTCTGAGCGGACACGCCCCCGGCTTCGTTC
Organism: Arthrobacter sp. NPDC080086; assembly: GCF_040702285.1. Classification (NCBI taxonomy): domain Bacteria; kingdom Bacillati; phylum Actinomycetota; class Actinomycetes; order Micrococcales; family Micrococcaceae; genus Arthrobacter; species Arthrobacter sp. NPDC080086. The sequence goes on along the minus strand of NZ_JBFBKP010000030.1, from coordinate 42,112 downwards.
AATAAAATGAATAAATGCGGCTCAAAGTGTTGACAGGCGTCGTCCGGGGGCCAAATACTGGGGACAGCGGGGCCGTTTGGCCGCCGCCGCGCCGGGCCGGAGACCGCAACCGGACCGCCATGGCGCAGCACTCCAACACCGTTCCGGGGGAATCCACCCATGACGCCTGCCACCTCACCGGCTGCCACGTCTCTGCCTGCCACGTCTCTGCCTGCCACGTCTCTGCCTGCCACCTCTCTGCCTGCCACCTCTGGGGCCGGAGCGCCCAGCGCCGCGGCCGTTGACTGGTCCGCCACGCTGATCGGCTTCGATACCACCAGCCGCAACTCCAACCTCGAACTCATCCGGTTCATTGCCGACGAACTCTCCGCCCGCGGCATCACCCCGCTGGTGGTCCCCAGCCCCGACGGCCGCAAGGCCAACCTCTTCGGCACCATCCCGGCCGCCGACGGCACCGTCACCGGGGGCATCGTGCTCGCCGGGCACACCGACGTCGTCCCCGTCGACGGCCAGGACTGGCATAGTGACCCCTTCGCCGCCGAGATCCGAGAGGGCCGGCTCTACGGCCGCGGCGCCACCGACATGAAGGCTTTCAGCGGCGCCATCCTGGGGTTCCTGCCCGAGTTCCTGTCCCGGCCCCTCGCCGAGCCGCTCCACTTCGCCTGGACCTACGACGAGGAGGTTGGCTGCCACGGCGCCGTCGTCCTGCTCGCCGAACTGGAAGCCCGCGGCATCCGGCCCCGGCTCGGCTTCGTGGGGGAGCCCACCAGCATGCGGCCGGTCTCCGCGCACAAGAGCAGCCAGCTCTTCCGCGTCACCGTCTCCGGCATCGCCGCGCACTCCTCGATGACCTCCACCGGCGTCAACGCGATCGAATACGCCGCGCGGGCGATCGCCGCCATCCGGTCCCTCGCCGACGAGCACCGGCTCTCCGGCCCCTTCGACCCGACCTTCGTGGTGCCCTACACCACCGCCAACGTCGGCGTCGTCAGCGGCGGCGCGGCCGTCAACACCGTCGCCGAGCACTGCGCCTTCGAGTTCGAATTCCGGACCATCCCCGGCGTCGACCCGGAGGGCATCATCGCCCGGATCCGGGAGGCCCTCGAGGGGCTCCGGGCCGAGATCCAGGCCGAGAAGCCCGGCACGGACATCGTCATGGAACAGCTGGGCGCCGTCCCCGGCCTCAGCCCCGAGGGCCCGCGCGCTGCCCTGGACCTGGCCCAGCGGCTGACCGGCAACGCCGTCGAAGAGACGGTCGTCTACGCCACCGAGGCCGGCCTGTTCCAGCGCGCCGGCATCGACACCGTGGTCTGCGGACCCGGGTCCATGGACCAGGGCCACACCGCCAACGAATACATCAAATTGAGCCAGATCGCCGCCTGCGAGGACTTCCTCCGCGCGCTGGCCGACCACCTGACCTCCACCGAGCCCACCGAAGGGACCCCGCAGCCATGAGCCAACCCACCACCACCGGCACGGCCGCCACGGGAGTCGACGCCGACGCGGACAGCCAGGCCGCCCCGCGCACCCTCAACGCCGTCGAACGCGGCAACGCCCGCAAGGCCGTCGTTGCCGCCTCGATCGGCAACGGCCTCGAATGGTTCGACCTGATCGTCTACGGCACCTTCGCCGTCACCATCTCCAAGCTGTTCTTCCCCACCACCAGCGATGCCGCCTCCCTGCTGCTGACCTTCGCCTCGTTCGGTGTCTCCTTCATCATGCGGCCCCTCGGCGGCATCCTGATCGGGCGCTACGCGGACAGGGCCGGACGGAAGGCCGGCATGCTGGTCTCCATCCTGGTGATGTTCGTGGGCACCCTGCTGATCGTCGTCGCGCCCACAGCGGCCATGATCGGCGTGACGGCCAGCATCATCGTCCTGGTGGCCCGGCTGCTGCAGGGCTTCGCCACCGGCGGCGAATTCGGCACCGCCACGGCCTACCTGATCGAATACGCCCCCACCCGGAAGGCGTTCTACGGCAGCTGGCAGGTAGCCACCCAGGGCGGCGGCATCCTGCTGGCCGGGATCTTCGGGTTCGTCCTCAACGGCTACCTCAGCACCCAGTCGCTGGAGTCCTGGGGCTGGCGGCTGCCCTTCATCTTTGCCCTCGCGATCGGCCCCGTGGGCTGGTACATCCGCTCCAAGATGGAGGAGACCCCGGAGTTCCTCGCCACGGAAACCTCGACGGCGCCGCTGCGGGAAACCTTCGTCGGCAACGGCGGGCGGCTCTGGGCGATCGTCGGCGTCGTCTCCCTGGGCTCCGTGGGCGTATACATCGCCCTCTTCATGCCCACCTACGCGATCGTGAACCTGAACATGCCCAAGGCGGTCGCGTTCCTCTCCACCCTGATTTTCGGCATCGTGATGAGCGCAGGCTCCCCGTTCATCGGCATGCTCTCGGACAAGGTGGGCCCGGCCCGGGTCATGACCTGGGCCGCCGGCGGCACGATCGTCGTCGGCATCCCGGCGTTCCTGGCCCTCATCGCCGCCCCGGAGCTGCCCACCATGATCGTGGTGGAACTGGTGCTCTCGGTCCTGGCGACCGCGTATTTCGCCCCGCTTCCGGCGATCATGTCCTCGATGTTCCCGGCGCGGATCCGCTCCACCGGCCTCTCGCTGGGCTACAACATCGGCGTGACCGTCTTCGGCGGCTTCGCCCCGTTCATCCTCACCGCGCTGATCGGCAGCACGGGATCCCTGCTGGTGCCCGGCTACTACCTGGTGGCCATCGCCATCATCGCTGCGGCCAGCCTGACCGTCGCCCGCAAGGTCTACAAGCAGGCGTAACGCCATTCCACCGCTGAGGGAGCCCGTCCCGGCCGAGTGCCGGGGCGGGCTTCCTTGCTGCGGGGGCACTGTTGTCCAGCGTCCTGGCGCCTCACGCCGCCGGGACCGGCTTGACCCGCAGCGGGGCGAGGAACAGCACGATCACCACGGCCGTGATGGCACCCGCGGCCATGATCGAGGCCAGCACCACCACCTGGAACACCCCCGCAGACAGCGGGGAGATACCGCCGAAGATGGCGCCCACGAAGGCGCCGGGCAGGGTGACGAGGCCGGTGGTCTTGCTCTGGTCGGTGGTGGGGACCAGCCCCGCGTGCACCGCCTCGCGGGCCAGCTCGGTGGTGGCCTGGCGCGGCCGGGCGCCCAGGGCCAGCCACCCCTCCACCTCCTCCCACCGGGCCGCGGCCGTCTGCTGGAAGTGCCGGCCGGCCAGGGTGGTAATGGACATGGCGTTGCCGATGACGATGCCGCCGATCGCCAGCGCGTAGCGCGGCGAGAACTCGATGGCGCCGGTGGCGAAGACGACGGCGAGAGTGACGGCCACCCCGGCGCCCATCGCGGCGCTGACCCGGCCGAACATCCGCCGGTCCCGGCCCAGCCGGCGGGTGGCCGTCCAGGCGGCCACCGTGAACATCACCAGCAGCGCCAGGGCCACCAGGTAGCCGTTGGTGATGACGCCGCTGAGGATCAGGCTGATGGCCGCCAGCTGCAGGGCGCCGCGGAGGATGGCCCAGGCAGGTGAGAACCGGGCGGGGACACGGTAGGCCGTGAGCACCGAGAGGGTCACCGCCACCAGCACGGCGACACCAGCCAGCGCCGGCAGCAGATCTGCGGGAGGGGTCATGCGGCCAGCCTATCCGGAGGCAAAGAAAGCGCCGCCCGGCATCAGCTGGGCGGCGCATTCCTCAGGGACGGGGCAGGCGGCGGCCTGCTCCGGAGGGGCTACTTGCCTGAATCGTCTCCCTGCGCGTCCCCGTCTTGGCCGTCATCCTTCGGGCCGGTGACGGAGGCCACGGACCCGGTCTGCTCATCCAGCAACACCGTGCCGGGACGCTTGTGCTCGAAGTTAAACATCGCCTTCAGGGAACCCGCCCCGGCGTCCGCGGAGGCGTCGCCGACCTGGCCAGTGTGCCAGTTGTCCTCGATGAAGCGCAGGATCGAGGCCTGGTCCGTCTGCGTGTGGTCCACGAAGTTCTTCTTGGCGTACGGGGAGATGACCACCAGCGGCTGGCGCGGGCCGGGGCCGCAGCGATCGGCGTAGCCGCCGGCCATCGGGACACCGGCGGCCGCGGCGTTCTGGCACCACGCGGCGTCGTCGGCGGTGTTGGAGGAGTTCTTCACCTTAGCGGCGGCGTGGTCGTACCAGCCGTCCGAATCGTCGTAGGCCAGAACCACGGCGGTGTTTTCCCAGTTCTTGGACTTCTGGATCTGGTTGACCGTGGCGGTGATGAACTTCTGCTCATCGATCGGGTCGGAGTAGGCGGCGTGCCCGTCCTGGAACATGCCCGCCTTCAGGAAGGAGACGGCCGGCATGTTGTCCGTGTTGACCACCTTGCCGAAGTCGGTCAGGTCGTACTGGTGGTTCGCCTGGCCGTCGTGGCCGATTTCCGCGTCCGAGGCCGGGGCCAGGTGGTGCGGGTTGGCCGTGGACTTGTAGTACTGGAACGGCTGGTGGTGCGGGGAGTAGTCCACCACGGAGGCACCGGCGGCGTTGGTGTGGCTGGTCAGGCAGGACGCCGGGGCCGTGGCCGTCGCGGGGGTGCTGGGGCTGAAGCCGCCCTGGAACCAGCCCCAGGAGGTGCCCTTGGCGCTGAGCAGGTCACCGATGTTCTTGCCGGTCATGCCCGCCAGGTTGTTGGTCTTTGCATGGCTGTTATTGGAGCAGTCGTCGTAGACAGGGTCCGGGTCGTTGATGACCGTGCCCACGCCGTTGGCGTCGGGCTGGCGGACGGTGTAGCTGCCGGCGGCGGGCGTGGCCACGGGCTTGCCGTCCGCGGTGAACTCGGTGGCGCCGTGGGTCTGGCCGGAGACCAGGTTCAGCGCGCCCGGGGTGGAGGGACCGAAGACGGTGCTGTAGTGGTTGTCGCTCATGGCATAGTTCTGGGCGTAGTTCCAGATGCCGGTGACGGTGTTGCCGTCGTAGTAGTCCATGGTCAGCCCGTTGCGGCCGTACTGGTTGGGGCCGCACGCGTCCCGGCTGGTGTACTCGACGAACTTATCCATCAGCCCGCCGTTGTAGGCCTTCTGCTCGGCGCCGTAGTTGTGGTCCTGGTCGCAGGTGACGGCCTGCTGCGGGGTGAGCCGCTCCGGCTGCTTGGCGTTGGGGTTGTTCGGCGCCAGCAGGCCGGCGGAGGCCAGGGTGTCGATCTTCTTGGGCGTGTTCTTTGCGGCGGTGAAGGTGGCCGCCTGGGCGCCCGAACCCTGCTGGGTCTCGCCGGGGATGTTCGCGGCCTTCGGGTAGGTGGCGAAGTAGTGGTCGAAGGAGACGTTTTCCTGGAAGATCACGACGACGTGCTGGATGGGCGTCGCGGTGCCGCGGTGGTCATCGCCGCCGGCGGAGGCGGGACCGGCGCCGACGCCGACCAGGCCTGCGGTAAGGGCCGTGGCGGCCAGGGCGGTGGCACCGGTGGCGGCGGCGATGCGCCGTCGGGTGGAGCGGTGGGCTGGGGGAATCATGATTTTCCGATCGGTTCGGGCCTGCATTGGGGCTGGTGCCGCTAGTTGGCGGCTTTGACGGTGGCTTCGTAGGTGAGGATTTCGGTGCCGTTGCCTTCGTCGCCGTTGTCCGGAGCCACCTTCAGGGTCAGGTGGTCGCCGTCGGCGGTCATTTTGAACGGGTTGCGGGTGGCCACGTGGCCGGCGGTGGACCACTGCTGGAACGGCACCTCGCGGGTCACGGCGTGGGACTTCAGGTCGGTCATCGCCATCCCGCCGAGTTCGTAGGTTCCGGCGGTCCCGCCGGCGGCGGGCGTCTGCGGGAGGTTGGTGATGCCGCCGCAGAGCATCTTGGAGGAGGGGACGTACTGGCAGTCCTGGTAGTCGACGAAGTAGTTCGGGTTCTGCCAGGTGGCGAGCTGCTTACCCTGGAGGTCCCATTCGGCGAAGCGCCGCGATCCCCAGGTGTTTCCCACCAGGTGGCCGGTCTGCTTGTCCATGACGATGCCGCCGAAGTGGTCCTTGACCTCGAACTGCTTGTGCACGTCCAGGGTTTTGGCATCCACCCGGTAGATGATCGCGCTGCTGTCCGGGCGGTACTGCGCCACCGGCACCCAGACGTTAGTTCCGTCAAAGTCGATGCCGCCCGGGTGGTACATATCGCCCTCGCCAAGGGTGATGTCCTTCTGCAGGTTCCCGGCCTTGTCCATGACGAACAGGTGGCCGATGCCCTTGCCGGGGGTCCGGTCGAACCCGTTCTGCGGGGCGGCGAACTTGGTGGTGGGCTCGGTGATCTGGACGGCCGAGAGGAAGATGTGGTCCCCGCCGAACGCGATGCCCTCCGTGTGGTACGTCGGGAAGTTGAGCTTCAGCTTGGAGGTCTGCTGCCAGGCCGTTCCGCGGTCCACGCGGTTGAACGCGTCCGCCAGGGCACTGTCGCGGCCGTCCTGGGCGTGGGAGCCGGGGTCCGTTCCACCGCGGTTGTCGTTGTCCGCGGCTTGGGCGACGGCGGTGCCGCCGATCGCGGATGCGGCCAGGACGATGGCTGCGGCGGCGGTAAGGATGCCTCGGGTACGGGTCGCGCTCATGGTGAGCCTCTCAGGGTTGGAGCTCCGGCTGACCCGGCCAAGCTACCCGCAGGTAATGAACCGGGCGTGGAGCGAAGATGAACGCCCGGGGGCCGGTTCCGGCCCGCTCCTGACTGCGCACAAGACTGTGATGCAGCTCACGTGAAGTCGACCGTGAGGTTTCCCGTGCCCGCCCCGTCTTCCTAGTGACGGCGCATCAGTGCGCCTCCCTCAACGAACAGGAGTGATAGCAATGACCAACCAGACGCACACCCCCGCAGACGTTCCGGCCAAGACCACGTCCACCGCGGTCGCCACCACCAACCAGCACACCAAGAACGACGGCCGCGGCAACACCACGGTGGCCGACGGCGTCGTCGCCAAGATCGCCGGCATCGCCATCCAGGAGATCGAGGGCGTCCACGCCCTCGGCGGCGGCGCGGCCCGGGCCCTAGGCACCCTGCGCGAGAAGGTTGGCCAGAAGGACCTCACCCAGGGTGTCAGCGTCGAGGTCGGCCAGACCCAGGTTGCCGTCGACGTGACCCTCGTCGTCGAGTACCCCTACCCGCTCCAGCAGGTGGCCGATAACGCCCGCGACGCCGTGTACAACGCCGTCGAGGACCTGGTCGGCATGGAGGTCACCGAGGTCAACATCACCATCACCGACATTCACGTCCCCTCGGATGACCAGGATGACGACGACAACAACGAGCCGAGGGTCGCATGAGCCCGACGGTAGCCGGCGTCGCCGTCGGCGCCGTCCTGGCGGTCGTCGCCTTGGCGTTCGGCTTCTGGGGACTGGTCCTGACCGCCCTGTTCATGGGCATCGGTGCCATCCTCGGCCGCAGCGCCGAGGGGCGGCTGGACCTGGCCGGAGTGCTGGACGCCCTGCGCGGCAAGCGCTCATCGTCATGACCCGCACCGGCCACACCCGGATCACCGGGACGGCCCTGCGGCACACCATCGAAGCGGTCACAGCAGAAGCCTTCGGGGTTCCCCGGGGCAACGTCTCCGCCCAGATGGACGACGACGCCGGCCAGCTGGCCGCCGCGGTGACTGTGCAGCTGGCCGTGCCGCCGCTGCTCGGCCCCCGGCCGGACCAGCCGGTCAGCCTCTTCGACCAATCCCGCGCAGCGCGGCAGGCCATCCTTGACCGCGCCCCGCAGCTGACCGGGATGCAGCTGGGACGGGTGGACATCCGGCTGAGCGGCGCCAAGACCCCACGCGAGCACCAGGAAAGGAGAGTGGCGTGAACCAGAGCCAGGCAACCCGGCGGATTCTCCGGCGGGAAACCCACTCCTCCCGAGCGACAGTCTCGGCCGTGACCGCGATCCTGCTGGCCGTCCTCTTCCTCTGGCTGGCGCTGGAGACCGTGCTGGGACTGCTCGGCGAACCCGCCCTGCTGGCCGCTCCCGGACAGCTGTGGCGCTGGCTGACCGGACTGCCCCAGGCCACCATCCCGGCCGGGTTGGCCGCGGCCGGCGCGGGCGTGGCGCTGCTGGGCCTGGCCCTGCTCCTCACCGCGCTCGCGGGCGGCCGCCGCTCCCGGCGGGCCCTCGAAAGCGACCGCACCGCCGTCGTGGTGGACGACGAGGTCATCGCCGCCGCCGTCTCCCGGCGGGCACGGCTGGCCGCCGGACTCACCCCCGGCCAGGTGACCTCCACGGTTTCCTCCCGGTCGGTCACGGTCCAGGTCCGCCCCACCTCCGGTGTGCCCGCCGACCGGGATGCCATCCACGCGGCGGTGGACGGCGAACTCGCCGCCTACCGCCTGGACCGCCGGCTCGCGCCCTCGGTCCGGATCCTCAAAGAAGGAGTGCTGGGACAGTGAGCAACACGAACAGGGCACTGAACCGCATCCTGCTGGCGCTTGCCGGGCTGGTCCTGCTGGCCGCCGGCGCCGTGACGGCCGCGGCCGGGCTGGTCCCGGACATCGCCGCCGCCTGGACCGCCACCGGCACTTTCCTGGCGGACCAGGCCCGGGCCGCACTGGGCTCGGCGCCCCTGCCGGGACGGCCCGGGAGCTGGTGGTCGGTGGCCGCGGTGGCCGTCTTCCTCATCGCAGCCGCGCTTTCCGTGGCCTGGCTCGCCTCCCAGGGCGGCGGCCGGACTCCCCGGCTGGCCCGCGACGACGACGGCGACCGGGGTGCCACCACCATCGACGCCGGTCTCATCGGCACCGCCGTCGGCGAGGCGCTGGACGGCAACCGCCTGGTGGTCGGCAGCAACGTCTCCGCTTGGGAAAACCGGCGCGGCACCGGACTGCGGCTCCGGCTGGAGGCCCGGAAGGGCGCCTCACCGCGGGAACTCGCGGACACCGCCGAGGAACTGGTCCGCGGCATCGACGCGCTGATCGGGCATCCGGTCCCGGTCCTGGTACGAATCACCACCGGAGTACGGTCCCGGGTGGCCGGCGCAGACCGCGCCCGCTGACCGGTACCGGAACAGAGCACCACCCCTCACACGAGCACGACCGATAGGAAAGGAACACGATCATGGGGATCGATGACAAGGCCAACAACGCCGTGACCAACCACCTCGGCGCCGCCAAGGAGGGTGCCGGCAAGCTGACCGGCAACGAACAGCTGGAACGCGAGGGCCAGCAGGACCAGGCCAAAGCCCAGCTGCAGGACGCCGGCGAGAAGATCAAGGACGCCGCGGCCGACGTCGGTGGCAACCTCCGGGAAGCCGCGCGCAAGATCAAAGAAGGCTTCAGCAAGAACTAGTTCCACCGGCCGCACCCGGCCCGGGCCGCCCCCTACGGGTACCCGGGCCGGTGCCCGGCCCACTTTTATGGCCCGCTCTCTACGGCCCGCGATGAAAGCGACAGACACGTGACTGGTTCACCCCCGGCGCCGCACCACCTGGACGCCGTCCCGGATGCGCTGCTTGCCGGCCGCGCCGCCGACGGCGACACCGCGGCCTTCGAAACCCTCGCCCGGCGTCACGGGCCCGTGATGCGGGCCGCCGCACGCCGCCTGACCGGCTCCCTCGCCGACGCCGATGACGTCGTGCAGGAGGCGCTGATGCAGGCCTGGCGCCAGATCGATACCCTGCGGGAACCCGGGGCGGTCCGCGGCTGGCTGCTCCGCATCACCGGCAGCCGCAGCATCGACCACCTGCGCCGCCGCCGCTTCCACACCGACGTCGACTCGGTCGAGGAGACCCTCGACGCGGGCATGGCCGGACGGCCCGCCAGCCCGGACCCGGAATCTTCGGCAGTCAGCGGCTCGCGGATTGAAGCACTCAAGCGGGCGCTGGCAGCACTGCCGGAGGAACAGCGCCGCTGTTGGGTGCTCAAGGAATTCAACGACCAAAGCTACGAGGACATCGCGCAGACCCTGAACATCAGCACCGCGAGCGTCCGCGGCAGGCTGGCACGGGCGCGGGTCACCCTGGCGCGCGAAATGGAGGAATGGCGATGAGTACACCCAACGACACCCTCGACTGCGGACATACCCTGGCCGAACTCAGCACGTATCTGGATACCGGCGAGTTCGCCGACCCCGGACACCTCAATCAGTGCCCGGAATGCCAGGCGGGACTGGCGGCGCTGGGCAGCATCTCGGCGCTCGGCACCGACCTGCGCGACGCCGACATCGCGGCGGCGGGATCCGGTACCGACGACTGGATGCAGTCCATCCTGGACAACCTGCGGCTGGAACTCAGGCCCGGGCGGAGCATTCCCGTCCGCGGTGGCCACGTAGACGACATCCTGTCCGAGACGGAAGGCGCCATTTCAGCGGTGATCCGTTCCGTGGCGGATGCGTTGCCCGGGACCGCGGCGGGAAAATGCCGGCTGCACGGGGACGTAGGAACCCCGGGGGCGCCGGTGACCGTCTCCGTGGACCTGGCCGTGGTGTACGGCCACCCGTTGGAACAACGGGCGGCCGAGCTCCGCAGCCAGCTGGCGGAAACGCTGTCACAGCAAACCGAATTGAACATCACGTCGATCGACGTCACCATTACCGACATCCTGGCCCCGCCCCCATCGGCGGACCGGACCCAGACCACACCGGAGGAGAAGCCATGACCGAGCCCCTGCGCCCGAGCGCCAGCGCTTCGGACCACGCCCCGGCCGTCGCACCGGACACTGCTGTCAACGGCGTGCCGGACAGTGCCGTGGCAGGCGAACTGCGCCGGGTCCTCGAACAGGTCGACGGCGTCCAGAAGCTGTACCCGGCCCACCCGGTGTGGCAGAACATTGCCGGCGCCGCCCACGCCGCGGTCACCGGCGAGGCTCCCAACCCGGTGGCTGTGGACGCCTCCGGCGACGTCGTCACGGTCAAGGCCCGCATCGGCGTGGCCACCGGACACCGCGCCCCCGACGTCGCACGCGCAGCGGCAGCCGCGGTCCGCGCACACCTGGAACCGCGCCGCTGTGCGGTGGAGGTTGCCGTCGTCCACATCGCCGGATGAGCGCCCGGCCGGCATTACCGGTCGATGCGCTTCAGGGCGCGAGCGACGGCGGCGGCTGTGGGCCGGCGGGAGGGTTCCGGATCGGTCATCGCATGCAGCAGCACGGACCAGCGCCGCCCGACCGTCGACGGGAGCCGCGGCAGCCGCAGCGTCCGGGCCACCATCGATTCCAGCGCCGGACCGGGGAAGGCCTTGATGCCGGTGAGGCATTCGAAGATCACCAGGCCCAGGGCATAGATGTCGCTGGCGCTGCTGGTCCCGGTGCCGTGGACCGCCTCGGGGCTGAGGTAGTGGGGCGTGCCGGACGTGGCGCTGTTGGCCCGGTGCCGGGCGCTCGTGGCGATGCCGAAGTCTGTCAGCATGGCCCGGCCTCCTGTGCCGGTGTCCCCGGATATGAGGCCGCCCAGGATGATGTTGGCCGGCTTCACGTCGTTGTGCACGATGCCGCGGCGGTGAAGGTGGGCCAGTGCCCCGGCAATGTCGGCCGACCAGACGGTCACCTGCCGGGCGCTGAGGGTGTTGCCGTGCAGGTGGGAGCGCAGGTCGGGGCCGTCAACCAGCTCGGTGACGACGTAGCCGCGGCCGGCCTCCGTTGTGGCGTGGTCGGCCGCCCGGCCGTGGCCCAGCACCCGAACGATCGCGCGGTGCCGCAGAGGGCCGTGGAGATCCCGCTCGCGGATGAACGGCGAGGCGGCGTCCTCGGTCCCGGCGCGGAAGATTTTGACTGCCAGCTCGGGGGCGGAACCCCGCGCTGCCAGGTCGGTGGCCCGGTAGACGTCCGCCTCGGAACCGCGGCCCAACAAGTCCCCGAGGCGGTAGCGGCCTTCCAGGAGGCGTTCGCCGGCGCCGGTGCGCGTGGCGGCGGGGGTGCCCGCCGCCCGGCTGACGATGCCGGGGGTAGCCGCGGGGCAGGTCCCGGGCTTGGCGGGGAGCGGCGTGTGTGTGGCCGGAGCTTGGCCGGGCGTCCGACGGTGCAGGGGGCGGGCCGCGCGGTGTTGGTCGCCGAGAAGTTGGGCGAAGGTCACAGTAGGAGCCGGGCGAAGTCGTCGTCGGGCAGTCCGGCAGCCTCGATGAGCTCGGTGCTAGTCGAACCGTTAGCGGCCGCGGTGCGCAGGGCGGACAGCAGTTCGTCCTTCGCAGCGTCCAGCTCCCATTGCAGGCTTTCGACCCGTGCCGCGGCGGTGCGGACGGCGTGCAGCGGTTCTCCGGCGGCGGCCGCGTCCTGCCGGAAGCCGCAGGGGCAGATCCACTCCGCGGAGCCGGGCAGCTGGAAGCCCCAGAGCAGGGAATCCAGCGACGCTTTCCGTTTCACCATGGTCCCACCGCAGTGCTGCGGGGCGGCGTCGACGGGCACTGATGAGGCGGCGGGGGCCGCCTGCTGGGGTTCGAGGACTGCCGTCATGGGATCACCGATCTATTAGCTAGGAGACAACGTAGCTAGTCTAACTAGTATTATTGTCTTGTCCAGCCCGGCTCCAAGGCCGGGGGCAGGCCGGGGCTAGGATGGTACAACTCATCCGCCGTTTCCAGGCCGGCCGGCAGGGGCAGCAACGAGACCGACGAGGGTCGGTGAGAAGGCGGGATGATCACGTGGTAACCGATGTGCTGGTCCGCAACAACGTCCGGACCCTGGGTCCTGAGGACGGCCCGGCTCTGGTCTTCGCGCACGGCTTCGGAACGGATCAATCGATCTGGCGCCGGATCCTTCCCGCCTTCACGGACCGGTACCGCGTGGTGCTGCTGGACCACGTCGGCTCGGGCGGCTCGGACAAGGCGTCCTACGATTCCGGCCGCTACGCCTCGCTGGAGGCCTACGTGGACGACCTGCTGGAGGTCTGTGCCCGGCTCGAGCTGCGGGACGCGACGCTGGTGGGACACAGCGTGGGGTCCATGATGGCGGTCAGCGCCGCGGCACGCGACGGCGCGGACCGCTTCGGGCGCCTGATCCTGTTGACCGCCTCGCCCTGCTACGTGGACCACCCGGACCAGGGCTACGAGGGCGGGTTCAGCCGCGGCGACCTTGACGATCTTTTCCGGTCCCTGGATTCGAACTATCTGGTGTGGGCAGAGTCCATGGCGCCGGTCTATATGAACGTCCCCGACGCCCCCGAGCTGGACCGTGAGGTCCAGGGCAGCTTCGGCCGCATCGGGCCGCGCGTGGCCCGGGACTTCGCCCGGGTGGCCTTCCTCTCCGACACCCGCCACCTGCTTTCCGGGGTTCTGGTTCCGACCCTGGTGCTGCAGGCGACGGACGACGTCGTCACCCCCGATTCGGTGGGCGCCTACCTTCAGGAGAACCTGGCCCACGGCACGCTGGTCCGCCTCGCCGCCACCGGCCACTTCCCGCAGTCCAGTGCGCCCGAGGAGACCGCGGCCGCCATGCTCGACTTCCTGGCAGCGTCGTGACCGGGCCCGCGCCGCTGGACTACGGCGAACTCTTCCACGCCGCGCCGGCCGGATACGCCGTCGCCGGGACCGACGGCGTGATCGAGGCCGCGAACGCCACCCTCACCCGCTGGGCCGGGGCGTTGCCGGGCGCCCTGGCGGGGACGCGGCTGCTTGACCTTTTCCCCGCCGGGGACAGGCTGATGTTCCGGACCCACGCCGGCCCGGTCCTGGACCGGGAAGGCCAGCTGTCCGAGCTGGCGGTCTCCCTGCTGGGGCCGGATGGGGAGCGGCGGCCAGTCTTGCTCACGGTGACGCGGACCGAAATCGGGGGAGCGATGCGGGACCTGGCGATTTTCTACGCCGCACCGGAACGGCGGCGTTACGAATGCGAGCTGGCCGCCGCCCACCGGCAGCTGGAGGACGCCGCCGCGGAGCGGGCTGCCCTGTTGCGGGAGGCGCACCACCGGGCGCTCCACGACCCGCTCACGGGGCTGCCGAACCGCCGGCACCTGCAGGAGAGCCTGATTGCGGCCCTGGCGAGGGCCGGGGACGACGGCGGGCGCGTGGGGCTGTTGTTCTGCGACGTCAACGACTTCAAGCTCGTCAATGACTCCCTGGGCCACGCCGCGGGGGACCGGGTGCTGGAGCACGTGGCCCGGATGCTGTCCGGTGCGGTCCGCGGTTCCGACATGGTGACCCGGTACAGCGGGGACGAGTTCGTCATCCTGGTTCCGGACCTGGTGACCGCGGCAGAGCTCGACGCCGTGGCGGCACGGGTCCGGGGCTGCCTGGCGGCCCCATTGGCGGTCGAAGGCGCCACGCTGCCGTTGTCGATCGCAGTGGGCCAGGCGGAAACGGCAGTGGACCCGACCGCCGGAGCGGACCGGGTCCACGATCTTGCCGCCTCATTGCTTGTCGGCGCTGACCAGGATATGTACCGGGCCAAGACGGCCATGCGGTCAGCGGCCGGTTAGCCGGATCCTAGGCGGACGCCGCCTCAAGGTTGCCCGCGCCGTGCTGCACGCTGAGCGTAAAGGTGTTGGGGCCGCTGGCGTGGACGGCGACGTTGGACTTGGCGGTGTTGTGCCGGACCGAGTGCTCGTGGACCAGGGCGTCCAGCTCGTGGTGCATCGTGGCACGGTCCCAGAATTTGTGGGTCACGGTGGTGGCAGTTTCAAACGTCATTGTTCAGGCTTCCATTCTTGATCCGGATCTCCGGCTGCCGCACCGATGCGGAGCCGCCGTCAGTCCACACCGGAAACACCCGGGACCAGGGCGGCTGGAAAGCCCACCGGTGTGGCCCCGTTGCGTCCACCAGTATGGATTTCCATGATGCACAGCGGCCGGAAGGGCCCTCAAGCCAGAAGTCGAATATTGCAGGTGAGACTGGTCACATGCCCGGGCGGGACGGCCCGGCGGCTACTTCTTTTCGGTCAGGGCCGAGGCCTTGTGGGCTGCGCGGGCGCCGGTCTTGGCCGACTCCACTACGTACTGCGGCTCGTCCTCGCTGGCCCGGTGCGTATTGCCGTCCAGCTCGAAGTCGCTGGTCTTCTTTTCCACGATCTTGCCGTGGGTCTTTCCCTGGGGCGAGTTCCACTCCACGGACATTCCTTTGCGCAGTGACACGGGTGCTCCTTCGGTTGGACGGATCGGGCGGACGGAAAAGGGGGTTGGCGGCCGCTACTTCCCGGACGCGGTGGGGGAGGCAGTCGCCGACGCCGTTGCCGATGGCGACTGCAGCTGGGCTGCCGTGAGCTTGAGCCAAGGGGAGTCCGGGGCGCCCTCCAGCATGGCCTGCGGGCTGTCGCCTTGGCTCCACCACTTGGCCTCGAAGGCGTACCCGTCGAAGAGAATCCGGGTGCCGCGCTGGTACACGGTGGTCGGAGACCAGTCCGGGTAGGTGCCAGCCGGGACCGTGGCGCGGGGGCTGGGGCGGTCGCCGGGCAGAACCGGGCCGATCAGCTTCCACGGCACGGCTGCGCCCTGTTCCACGGGGTTGTCAGGGCTGTCGCCCTGGGTCCACCACTTGGCCTCGTAGACGTTGCCATGCCAGACGATCCGGTCGCCGCTGACGTAGCGGGACGTCTGGTTCCACACCGGGTACGGGCTGGTGGAGGGGTCATCGGTGGCAGTGGGGGTCGCGGAGGCCGCCGGTGCGGGTGCGTCGGCGCTGCGGGTCGGGATGACGTCGGCACCGAGGACCGTCGAGAAGGAGGAGCTGCCCTGGTTGATGCCGCTGCAGCTGTCCGAGACCTTGGTGACGTCGGGGTAGTTGCTGCCGCAGGTGCGGTCGCGGTTCAGGGACCACATGGACACCCGGCCCACGCCCTTGGACTTGGCGTAGGCGTTGAGCGCTGCCGCGTCGTCCAGGGTGAAGATTTCGCCGGCAATGTCGTTCTGGCCGATCATCGGCGTCAGTCCCAGCCGGCGCCAGGTGGTGTCCGTGCCGAGGTCCTCGCCGTTGTCGCGGTACAGGGCCTGAAGCTGCTTGTGGGCGGCCTCGGCGGCGGACGCGGAGGCCTGGTACATGGACTGTCCCGGCTGCTTGCTGCCGCCGAAGTCCATCGTCATGATGTTCACGCCCGTCAGCTTTACGCCGGCCCGGAGGGTGCGGGCCACGGCGTCGCGCCCGGCCTCGGTCAGGCCGTTGGGGTCCGCCGGGAGGGTGAGCCAGACGTCGAGGTTCTTGCCGGCGCCCGAGCGCTGCTGCTGGAGGGCGGCGACGGCCTTGCCGCGGCGGTCCAGCGAGGCGGTGTCACTGAGCGCGGCACCCTCGACGTCGAGGTCGATCGAGGCGAGGTCGTAGCGTTCGACGACGTCACGGTAGGCGCCGGTCAGCCGGTCCTGGTCCGTGCAGGCGACCGCCAGTTCGCTGTTGGTCAGGCCGCCGAAGGACACGGACACCGTGCCCCCGGCCTGGCGCAGCCGGGCGATGCGGCGGTCCAGGTCAAGGTCCGACTCGGCCTGGGCCAGGCCGTAGGCGGCGCCCCAGGACGGGACGCAGGGGTTCTGCTTGTCCGCGACGATGAAGGACAGCACGGTGCCCTTCGCCTCGGCCGTGGTGGGGGTCTCGAACGCGAACCGCGGCGTGGCCGTCACATCCACGTAGCCCGAGAAGACGGAGGGGATGGAGGAGGCGGCGTTGGCGTCCTGGAAAGAACGCAGGCCCAGGTAGGAGCCGCCGGCGAGGACCGCCACGACCAGGATCAGGATCCCCAGCCGCAGCTTGGAAAGGCGGCGTCCGGGAAAGCGGTTAGACACAGAATTACCCCAATGCTTGTCGGAGAGCTGTCCGGCAACCCCCTAATGCGGATACGCCGCCAAATCAAGGGTCTCCCGCCGGTAACGATCTTCGGCCGGGGGACTGATAATTCGGGGTCGTGCGCTTAGTATAAGGGCAGATCGCGGTGTGCAATGGCGGACAGCGCGGCCTGACGTGTGTCCGCTGGGGGTACACATATGCAGATGGGGAAGTATGACTGACGTCCTGGCCGCGCCTCGGCCCGAAGACCTGGACGCCGATGACGCGGCGTCGAAAACCCGGAAACGCCAATGGGGTGCGGAACGGCGGTCAGAGCCCCTGGCCATCGTCCACCCCGAGCCGTCGCGCCGGAAAATCATCCTTGGCCGGGTCGGCATCGTCGTCACCGTCCTGGCCTGGCTCGCCTATGTGGTGACCACCGTGCTGCGGCAGCTCATCAACGACCCCACCGCCGGGTTCCGGTTCCGTGCCGAATCCGTCTCCTACGTCGTCGTCGTAACATTCCTGACTTTTTCGGCGCTGATGTACCTGCTGGCCCGCCAGGGCGCGCTTAACCGCTTCCGCGACCACCGCAGGATCCCCCGCGGCGAACTGGACCGCCATTTCGCCGACTACCACTCCTCCGTCACCGTACTGGTCCCCTCCTACGCCGAGGAGCCGCAGGTGGTCCGGGCCACCCTGTGGTCCGCCGCGCTGCAGGAATTCCCCGACCTTTCCGTGGTGCTGCTGCTCGATGACCCGCCCTTCCCGACCGACCCGGCGGACCAGGAACGGTTGCAGGCCACCCGCGACCTGGCCGCCAACATCACCCGGACGCTGAAGGAACCCGCCACCCGGCTGAACGCGGCTCTGGCGGCCTTCGAAGCGGGCGGGGAGCACGGCGACGCCGGCCTGCGCGCGCTCATCGACGAATACGAATACGCCGCCGGCTGGCTCGAAGGCATGGCCGAGGCCGAACGCGTCGAGGACCACGTCGATGAGTTCTTCGTGGACCTGGTCCTCATGGGCCTGGCCCGCGAACTCCGGCTGGTCCTGACCGCCCTGCACGCCGCCCAGGCCCAGAGCGCCGTCCCCGAGCGTCCGCGGATGCGCGAGCTCTACGCCCGCCTGACCTGGATCTTCAACGCCCGGGTCGCCTCGTTCGAGCGCAAGAAGTACGTCAGCCTCTCGCACGAGGCGAACAAGGCGATGAACCTGAACTCCTACCTGAGCCTGATGGGCCACCGCTGGCGGCAGGAACAGACCGCGGACGGGACCGTCTTGCGGCAGGCCACAGAGCCGGCGCCCGGCGACCTGGTCGTGGCCGACAGCACCTACGTCCTGACCCTCGACGCCGACTCGCTGCTGCTGCGCGACTACTGCCTGCGCCTGGTCGCGTTCCTGGAATCCCCGGGCAACGAACGGGTCGCCGTCACCCAGACCCCGTACTCCTCCTTCCGCGGCGCCCCGACCCGTATCGAGCGCGTCGCCGGCGCCTCGACCGACCTCCAGCACATCCAGCACCAGGGCATGACCCGCTACGGCGCGACCTTCTGGGTGGGCGCCAACGCCGTGATCCGCAAGGTGGCGCTTGAGGACATCGTGGAGATCTCCTCCGAGGGCGGCTTCGAGGTGCGGACCTATATCCAAGACCGGACCGTCATCGAGGACACCGAATCCAGCGTGGACCTCGGCCGCGAGGGCTGGGACCTGGTCAACTACCCCGAACGCCTCAGCTACAGCGCCACCCCGCCGGACTTCGGGTCCCTGGTGGTGCAGCGCCGGCGCTGGGCCAACGGCGGCCTGCTGATCCTGCCCAAGCTCTGGGACACCATCCGGCGCCGCCGCGGCACCGACCGGAACGTGCGCGGCCGCGAGGTCATGCTGCGGGTGAACTACATGGCCTCCATCACCTGGGCCAGCTTCGGCCTGCTCTTCCTACTGGCCTACCCCTACGACAGCCGACTGCTCAGCCCGCTGGTGTTCCTCGCAGCCCTGCCCTACTTCCTGGCGATGGGCAGCGACCTCCGCGATTCCGGCCACCGTTTCAGCGACATCTTCCGGATCTACGGGTTCAACCTGGTGCTCATGCCGGTCAACCTGGCCGGCGTGATCAAGTCGCTGCAGCAGGCACTGACCGGGGACAAGATCCCGTTCGCCCGCACGCCCAAGGTCAAGGACCGGACCGCCGCCCCCGCGATCTACGTCCTGGCCCCGTACGCGATCGTGGCGTTCTCCCTCTTCACCGTCTGGCGGGACGTCTCCCTGCAGAACTGGGCCAACGCGGTGTTCGCGGCGTTCAACGCGGTCATGGCCACCTACGCGATCGTGGCCTACATCGGGGTCCGGAACTCCATCGTGGACATCTTCCTGGGCGTGCTGAACTGGCTTTACGTCAGGCCCAAGGCCCCCCGCGCCGAGGCTCCGGCCATCGTGCCGAAGGCTCCCGAGGAGATCGACTGGGAGTCCATTCTGTACCACGGCGACCGCCGGCTGAACCGGGACCTGCGCGGCAAGAAGGACCGCCGCAAGCGTGCCGGCGTCCGCTGACCGGGGTGTTGACACGCTGCCACTGCGCGCCGCGCCTACAATGGGCCGGATGACGGCCGAAACGATCCTCGCTGCGAACGGGAAGAACTCGCTGACGGTCACCGACGGCATCATCGAGTCCTCCTGGGCGCCGGGCTCGTTCGTGGACATCGCCGACGCGCGGGACGCCCTCAAGGCGACCGCCGCGATCACCGGGAGCGGCCGCATGCCGATGCTCTCGGTGATGACCGACGTCGAAATCAGCGCGGCGGCCCGGTACGAGTTCGCGAAGTCCTCCGACGTCCTGGCCATCGCGGTGCTGGGCTCCAGCGCGGTGGACCGGGTGATCGCCGCGGCCACCAGCCGGGACACCGACTACCCGCACGAGTTCTTCACCTCCCGGGCCGAGGCGCTGGCCTGGCTGCGCGGGTTCCTCGAGGACTCCGAAGGCCCGGAAACCGGCGGCCTGGCCGCCGGAAACCCTGCCCCGGGATACTCTGACGCCGCGAACCGCTGAACTGGTAGCCTCCCCGTAACGGCCGGCGCACCGCCCCACGACCGGGGGCCCGCCCGGCCGTGACCCGCCGCGCTGTGATCCGCCGCCTGCGGCGGGCCGCCAAGCGAGGGAGTGCCATGGGCGTCGCCGAAATACAGGTTGACCAGCGCGTGATCGGGATCGATTCGCGGCGCTTCGCCTCGGTGGAGAAGGCGCTGGTGGAACTCATCACCAACAGCGACGAAAGCTACGCCCGGATGGAGCGCACCGGCGCAGCGGTCCCGGGCCGGATCCGGGTCAGCTACGAACGGCACCTTACCGGCGCCGTGCTTACGGTCTCCGACCAGGCGGAGGGCATGAGCTTCGGGCAGGCCCGCAGCATCCTCAGCTACGGCGGGGCGCACAGCCCGCTGGCCCGCGGCGAGGGCAACGGCCGCGGCTACTTCGGCCGGGGCCTGAAACAGGCAGTCTTCGGGCTGGGCCACGGCTGGCTGGAAACCGTCCAGGACGGGCGCTTCACCCGGATCGACATCTTCCGCGGCGGCAACGGCGGGTACCTGTACGACGACGGCGGCGGGAGCCGCCCGGCCCTCCCCGCGGACTATGCGCGGCTGGGGCTGATGACGGACGGGCCGACGGCGGGGCACGGCACCCGGGTGACGATCGTCGTCGAAAACCCCCGCGTGGTGATCAGCCAGCACCACACCCTGCGTCAGTCGCTGGCCAACAACTTCTACCTGCGGGCGGTGCTGGGCCGGCGCACGGTGGAGTTGTCCGCGGGCCACCCCGGCTCCGGCGCGGACAGCCCCGAGCCCGTCGTGTTCACCGAGCCCGCGGCCGAGGTCATCATCGGACCCGGGCAGACGGGAAGCGTGCCCTTCGAGGGCCACGACTACCCGTTCACCCTGACCGTGAAGCGGGCCTCCGGGACCGAGCTCATCAGCCGCGGCGACGAGAGGACCAACGGGCTGGTGGTGCTCTCCGGCCAGGCCGTCCTGGACTGCCAGCTGTTCGACTTCGAGAACCAAGTGGGCACGGAGTACCTCTTCGGGGAGGTCCGCTGCGATGCCCTGACCGACATGCTGGGCCACGGCCGCGCGGTCATCAGCGACGAGCGGGAAGGCCTCAACGCCCGGGATCCCTTCGTGGAGGCCTTCTCGCGGGCCGTCAGCGCGGCGCTGGCCCCCGCCGTACTGGCTGAGCGGGAGAAGCTCTCACATTTGGAGCGGGCCACCACCTCGGGCCGGACCGCGGAGATGATCGAGGAGCTGCTGCGGCACATGAACCGCGCCGCCGTCGTCGACCTCGGCCTGCAGACGGAGCCCGAGGTTCCTTCCTTGACGCCCGGCACCGGACAGGCCGCCGCCGGCGTCCCTGCCCCAGGGGCCTCTCCCGCCACCCGGGGCGCCGACGCACCCGGCGCGGGCCCGGCGCTGCGGTTCACGACGCCGTTCTACTACCGCCCGCCGGGGCATGCGTTCCACGTGGGACTGCTGCTCGACCCCGCGCTGCTGCCGCCCGGTGCGGACGTCCCTGCCACGGGTCTTGCCGTCGAGCCCGAGCTGCCGCCCTCCATCCACCTCGAGGGGCCGGACACCCTGGGAAGCGATGAACCGGGGCGGCTGGTCTGGACGGTCACCGGGGACCGGGCGGGGGATCGGGGCACCCTCACCGCGAGGGCCGGGGATCACTGGGCCACCTGCGAGATCGTCATCGCCGAGCAGGCGTCCCGGCACGCCGGTGACCAGCCGGCGCACGCCGGGGCCGTGGCCACGCCGGCTGACTCCCGGGGCCGGCAGCGGCCCAACCGGGACCACGGCATGGACCTTTTCACCGGTTACGAGTTCCGCAGCCTGCCCGACGGCGCGGACCGGGCGGTGTACAGCGCCGCGGAGCGCAAGGTCATCATCAACACGGCTGCCCCCACTGTGCGGCTCTACGTCGACGGCCGGGGCCGGTTCCGTGACTCGGCCCGGCTGCTGCTGGCCGAACTGTTCCTTGACGTCATCGCGGACGAACTCGCCCGGCGCCGCGTGGCCCAGCACGGGCACGGCGGCGACCTCGAAGCGTTCCAGGCCGCCCGCCGGGACATCATCCGCCGCTACGGCAGCGACGTCCATCGGACTTTCCTGGGCTGACAGAAACCCTTGACGGTCATCAGGAAGCGGCCTATTCTACAACCAAATGGTTGCAGATCAGTTGGGTGAAGAGGCGGCGGACCGGGTGTTCCAGGCCCTTGCCGACGCCACCCGGCGGGACATCGTGCGGCGGGTGACGGCGTCGGAGTCTTCGGTCTCCGGCCTCGCCGAGCGTTACGCGATGAGCTTCGCCGCCGTCCAAAAGCACGTTGCCGTCCTGGAGCGCGCCACCCTGGTGACCAAGGAAAAACGCGGACGGGAGCAGATCGTGCGGGCCAACCACGACGGACTGCAACGGGTCCGGCGCCTTCTGGACGACTACGAAAACATCTGGAGGCAACGCTCGGACCGGATCGCGGACCTCCTCGCGGAAGGCACGCCGCCCGCGCCGGGGAGTGACTCCACGGGGGACTAAACAGCACCATCAATTGCAGGGAAGGGGACACCATGACCGTCATTAGTTCAGCCCAGGATCCCGGGGCGCTCAGCCTCACCGTGATCGCGGAGTTCGACGCCGGAGTCGAGCGCGTCTGGCAGATCTGGGAGGATCCGCGGCAGCTCGAGCGCTGGTGGGGTCCGCCCACCTGGCCGGCGACCTTCGAAAAGCATGACTTCGTCCCCGGCGGGGAGGCGAGCTATTACATGACCGGACCCGCGGGGGAGAAGGCCCGCGGGTGGTGGCGCTTCGTCTCCCTGGAGGCCCCGCACCGCCTGGTGTTCGATGACGGTTTCGCCGACGACGACGGCGAGCCGGTCGCGGAGATGGGCACTATCCACGGCGTGGTCACCTTCGAAGACCTGGGCGGCCGCACCCGGATGAGCGTGGTCTCAACCTTCGAAACCCAGGAACAGATGGAAAAGATCGTCGCCATGGGCATGGAGGAAGGCATGAAGGGCGCCCTCGGCCAGGTCGACGCGCTCCTTGTCGAACCTGCGCGCGCCTGAGCGACGCGCCCCTGAACCAGTCCGCCTGAGCCGGGCCGCCGCCCTCAGTTGTTGAGGGCGGCGTACAGGTTCAGGCTGGCCGAGAAGACCAGCCAGGACAGGTACGGGAGCATCAGGAGTCCGGCCGCGGTGCTAATCGGGCCGAAGCGGAATACCGTGGCGGCGGCCAGGGCAGCGTGCGCCGCGATCAGCCCCAGGGCCAGCCACAGTGCGGCCGACCCCAGCAGCGGATACATGCCGAAGAACATCAGGGGCCACGCCAGGTTCAGCACCAGCAGGCCGCCGTAGGCCAGGAAGGCCGGCCGGCGCGGGAAAAGCCGCTGCCGCCAGACCAGCCAGGCGGCGACCGCCATGCCCGCGTAGAGCAACAGCCAGACGGAACCGAAGACCAGCGCAGACGGCGTCCACGGGGCCGTCAGGGCGGTGGCGTACCAGCCGTCGGCGTTGGCCCGGATGGGCAGGGACCCCACAAACGACACCACAAAGGAGACGGCCAGGAAGGCGGCCAGGGCGGCTGCCTGCCGGCCCCGCGGGAGGGCGCCGGGGGCGGACGTGCCCGGAGCGCTTGGTTCGACGTTCAAGAGCACAGAATCACTGTGAACAACATCCGGCACTTCCGTCAAACCGTGACCCATGTTCCCCGGCTGTCCGCTGCCCTAAGCTGGCGCTGTCAAGGACTGCTGCGTCTGGAAGGACATCATGGGCAACGAAGCTGCATGGCAGGAAAACATCACCCCCGGCCGGTTCGCGGGGAGGACCGTCATCGTCACCGGGGCTGGTTCGGGCATCGGGCTGGCCACGGCCCTCCGGGTCGCGAGGGAGGGCGGCCGGGTGGTTGCCGCTGACGTGAGCGCGGAGCGCCTCGATGAGTTGGTGGCCGGGCACGGTGAGCTGGAGATCGTGCCCGTCTCGGGGGACATCTCGGCCGAGGAGACCGTCGCCGCCGTCGTCGCCGCCGCCGGCGGCCGCGTCGACGCCCTCGCGAACGTCGCAGGCGTCATGGACAACTTCGCCCCGATCCACGAGGTGGACGACGCGGTCTGGGACCGCGTGCTCCGGATCAACGTCACAGGAATGATGCGGCTGACCCGGGCGGTCCTGCCGCTGATGCTGGAGGCGGGGACGGGCTCGGTCGTCAACGTCTCCTCGGAAGCGGGCCTGCGCGGCTCCGCCGCCGGCGCGGCGTACACCGCCTCCAAGCACGCCGTCATCGGGCTGACCAAGAACTCGGCCGTGATGTACGGGCCCAAGGGGCTGCGCTTCAACACGGTTGCCCCCGGTGCGACCATCACCAACATTGTCGCCGAATGGGGTTCGCAACTGGCGGTCGAGCGGCTGGGCCCGCTGATGGGGGCGAACATTCCGACTCCCGCCTCGGCGGCGCAGCTGGCGGCCTCCATCACCTTCCTCCTCAGCGACGACGGCACCAACATCAACGGCGCGGTGCTCGCCTCGGACGGCGGCTGGTCCGCCCTCTGATGCGGGGAACCGGCGCCACGCAGGAGAATGCCCCGGCCGGATCCGGCCGGGGCATCGCCCTGTTTGGATTACTTGGTGCTGCTGCGGCTAGGCCGGCTTCAGCGCGGTGCGCCAGACGCCCACGGCCTTGGCCGTGCTGAACGTCCAGGTGGCGGTGCCGGAGGCCCCGGCGGTGGCCTGCGGCGCATCGGCGAGTTCACCGATCTGACCGCCGCTGGATTCCCAGCGTTCGGTCCAGCCGCCCGGCGGGGTGGCGCCGGGGCTGGAGCTGTCAAAGCCGACCCCGCCGATCAGCATGGCCCCGTTGCTGGCGGTGGTAATGCTCGGGGCTGTGATGCTGGTGGCCGAGTACGTGGTGTTGACCGCGGTTGCGACCGAGCTGTCCAGCGGCGTCGTGGTGTTGACGCCGCGGTAGGCGGTCACCCCGGCCCCCCATTTGACGGCTGTGCTCAGTGTCCAGCTGTAGCTGGCCGGGTCCGCGGATCCCACCACGTGGTAGTAGCTGAAGACCTTGGCCCCGCTGCTGGCGGAGCTGTTGATGCCCAGCCCGTTGACGATCGGCGTCCAGCCCGCGGGTGCGGTCACGGACGGGCCGAGGTCTGCGGTGATGGCGGCGACCAGGACGTCACCGGCTGCCACCCCGGAGGGCTTGGCCAGGCTGACCGTGGAGCTGGCCGTGGTGGCGACCGCCGTGGACGAGGCGCCCACCGTGATGCCCGACGACGTCGGCGGCGGGGGCGGTGGCGGTGGAGCGGAGCCGACCGTGATCACGGCGCTGGAGGTCGAGGACCCGGCGCTGTTGGTGGCGGTCAGCTTGGCCGTGAACGTTCCCGCCGCGTAGGTGTGGGAGGGGTTCTGGGTGGTCGCCGAAGTTCCGTCACCGAAGTCCCACGCCCACGAGGTCGGGGAGCCGGAGGAGGTGTCGGTGAAGGCAACGTTCAGCGGTGCGGTGCCCGACGTCGGCGTCGCCGTGAAGGATGCCACCGGTTTCGGGGCCGGCGGCGGGGTGCTTCCCAGGCCGCGGTAGGCGAACCAGTAGGTTTTGGTGACCATGTTGCTGGCCATGATCGCCATGCCGCTGGTGCTGTTCACGCTTTGCTTCGTGGTGGTGACGTCGTTCATGTTGAATGATGCGCCGTCCTGAATTACCGGGGTGCCGCGGCCCGAACCGAAGACCGGGTTGTCCATCGGGGCGGTCTTCTCGTAGATGGCGCCGGCGACGCCCGAGTACGCGCATCCGGTCACGGTGCTGCCCGGGGCGGTGTGGAAGGCGTGCACCACGTTGTTCTGGGTATCCAGCAGGATCTGCGGCCGCGACACGCAGTCGCCGACGGAGGCGATGGTGGACTGGCTGAAGGACCCGGTGGCCGGCTTGAAGACCAGCAGCAGCAACTGCGGCAGGGTCTTATCCGTGGAGGTGTCGTTCAGGCTGGTCTTGACGGCCGCAAAGACACGGCCGCTGTTGTCCGCCTGCAGGGTCTTGATGTTCAGGTGGTCGTCCGCCTGGCCCTTGCCCTTGATGGCGTCCTGGAAGCGCCATGACGATGTGGCGGTCGGATTGGTGCCGTCGGTGCGGATGGCCCAGTGCACGCTGTCCGTGAGCTGGTCACTCCACATCACGCCGATCTTGTTACTGCCGAACGCCACGATCGCGGAGATGTCGTCCGCCGCGGCTGTGGGATTGGCAACCGGGATGACAAACGGGGTGTTCCAACTGGTCCCGCCGGGCGCCGAATTGTTGACGTAGACCGTGCTCTTGTAGCCGTTGGTCGAGTCGCCGGTCACCTGCGTCCAGGTCGCCCAGATGGCGCCGGTGGTGTCCTTATCGATCGTCATCGACTCACTGCTCTGGTTGGTGATGGTGGTGGGGAATCCGGCGTCCAGGGTGTACGTGCCGCCCGAGTAGCTGTAGCGGTAGAGCTTGGCCGGCTGCCCGGAGAGGGAGGGCTTCGGCGTGGAGTCCGTGGAGACGGTCACCACGTGCGAGGCGATGTAGAGCTTGCCGCCGTCCCACAGCACGTCAGCCAGGGTGTTCGCCCGGCTGTCGTTGAGCAGCCCCGTGTCTACCCACTTGTTGGTGGGGACGTCCAGCCGGAAGATGTGCCAGCCGCTGCCGGAGGTCCACATGTCTGCCCACCAGGAGCCGTCATTCCACCACAGCTTGCTCTGGGGCTTGTCCGAGGTGGGAGGGTTGCTGACGCCGCTAAAGCTGATGCTGGGAGTTCCGTAGCTGTCCGCAGCCGATGCGCTTCCGGCGACCCCCAACATGCCGCCGGCGACGGCCAGGGCCACCACCAGGGACCGGCTAAGCCAGTGCGATATTCGTTTCATCATCGGGACCATTTTCTTTCATGCCGCGACAATCATTGGCGCGGGAGGGTTTTGGACGCGGGCCCTCATGCGGGCGCAATTGTCCGGTGTTGAATGAGGCCATGGTAGCCACCGGGCCGCCGGCTGGATAGATCCTTTTGCTAATTCTTTGTAAACTAATTCCGGCGACCAAGCGTTGTCTCTCGTGAAAGCGGTAATTGAGCGCTTCAACCAGGAATGCCGGGTGCGGCATCCGGTGCGGCGTACGCAGGCCGGCGGTCCTGGAAGGGAGTGGTCCGCCCGGACCGCGGGTGCCGGCCGGCTGCCGATGGAGTTGCTGCCCGGGCGGGAAGGGTTCCGCGGAAATGGGACGACAGGGCGGCTTCTTGCCCGGTATTCCGCTGTTTACCGCAGCCTGGCGGCGGGCTCCCGGCGGCTGAGTAGTCCATCGCGGAACCTGCCCTGCGGTCCGAGTAGCCGGGTCCGGGGACCCAAGTAGGGGTCCTTTGCTACTGCGGATATGAGTACAAAGGCCCAAGTAACAGCCACTCGTGACACAACTTTAGGTGAACTTTAGGCTTCGGATATGGCCGCAGCCCAGTGGCAAAGCTGGGATATGGGTCGGTACAGGTTTGTGAAATTCTCTCCGAATTTGTCCGATAGGTTCTCAATCGCTGGGGGTAATTCCCGGGCGTCTAAATTCATGAAGTGGTGAGGCTTTTGTCAGTTCAAAATTTGGCCCCAAGATCTGTCTCAACAACCGATAGTTCTGCGCTCCGGGCAACCGTCAGTGTGGTAATTCCAACCCTCAATGAGGAAATGAATCTGCCCTGGGTGCTGCGGCGCATGCCGTCGTACGTGGATGAGGTCGTGATCGTCGACGGACGCTCGCGGGACCACACAGTCGACGTCGCCCGCGCCCTGCGGGTCGACGTCGTTGTGGTCAAGGAGCCGCGTAAGGGCAAGGGCATCGCGGTCCGGGCCGGCTTCGCCGCCGCCTCAGGGGACATCATCGTGATGCTCGACGCCGACGGCAGCATGGATCCGCAGGAGATCGGCTGGTTCGTCTCTCCGCTCCAGCACGACTACGACTTCGTCAAGGGCTCCCGGTACGTCACCGGCGGAGGCTCGGAGGACCTGACCTGGCTGCGCAACACCGGCAACCGGGTGCTCACCGGCCTCGCCAACACGGTCCTCCGCAGCAACTACTCGGACCTCTGCTACGGCTACATCGCCCTGCGGCGCGAATGCCTGGAGGTACTGCAGCTCGAATCGGACGGCTTCGAAATCGAGACCGAGCTGATCGTCCGGGCGGCCCGCGCCGGCCTGCGGATCGCTGAGGTGCCCAGCTTCGAGCTGGACCGCATCTCCGGGGTTTCGAACCTGCAGACCTTCCGCGACGGCTGGCGCGTACTGCGCACCCTGGCCAAGGAATGCACCAGCTGGGAGGCGCCCTCCGCCGGCGCCCGGCCCGAGGCGCTGCGCCGGGTGAAGTACACCTACCCGGACGTCCGCTTCGCCCGCACTCCCACGGACCCGCGCAGCGTGCTCACGGTGGCGGAAGGGGCTTGAGATGCTCAACGCCAACTTCCGTCCGTCGGTTTCGGTGGTGATCTGCTCCTATACCGAGCAGCGCTGGGACCTGCTGATGCGCGTGATCGATTCCGTCCATGCCCAGACCCTCCGGCCCGAACAGGTGATCGTGGTCGTTGACCACAACGTGGACCTGTACAAGCGGCTCGTGGCGACCGTCCAGGACGTGACCCTCGTCGAGAGCACCGGTCCAAAGGGACTCTCCGGGGCCCGGAACACCGGCGCCGCGCTCGTGACCTCCGACATCGTCGCCTTCCTGGACGACGACGCCGAGGCCGAGCCGACGTGGCTGGAGCGCCTCACGGCCCTCTACGACGACTCGGATGTGCTGGCCGTCGGCGGTCGCGTCGAACCCGTCTGGGAAGGCGGCCGGCCCGGCCACTTCGGTCCCGAGCTGGACTGGATCGTCGGCTGCAGCCACCGCGGCCTGCCCACAGTGGCCTCCGAGGTCCGCAACGTGGTGGGTGCCAACATGTCCTTCCGTCGCGAGATCCTCCAGCACGTGGGCGGCTTCAACGTCAGCCTTGGCCGGCAGGCAACCAAACCGCTGGGCTGCGAGGAAACCGAGATCTGCATCCGTGCGGCCATCGGATCCCCCGGTTCGCGGGTCGTCTACGAACCTGCTGCCGTGGTCCGGCACCACGTTCCGGTCCAGCGGGGCACGTTCCGGTACATGCTCGAGCGCGCCTGGTCCGAGGGCCTCTCCAAGGCCCAGGTCAGCAAGGTCGTGGGCCACAAGCGGGCCCTGGGGCCGGAACGGCGGTATGTCCGCAGCGTCCTGCCCCGGGCGTTCGTCGGGGCCCTGTCGGACTGGGGCCGCGGCAAGGACCCGCAGGGCCTGCAACGAGCCGGCGCCTATGTGGCGGTGCTGGGCGTGACCGCCGCCGGCTACGTCAGCGGCCGCAGGCTTGGCACCGGTGAGGGCTCCCCCCTGGCTGCCGCCGCTCCTGCGGCCCAGCAGCCCTGGCGGGAAGCCACGTGATCGACGTCGCCGCGCCGCGCCGGCCAGAACCGGCGGGCGCGGTCCTCGAGCTGGCCCCGGCCATGGGGGCCGAAGCGGCCCCCGACTGGGCCGGTGCCCTCTGGGTCGGAGCCGTGGACCTGGGATCCCTGGGCGGGTGCAGCGAACTGCGGCTGCAGGACGCGCACGGTTACCGGCGGGCGCGTCTGCTGGTCAGGGAAGGTGCCGCCGTCCGCGGCTTCGTCGACCTGGAAACGGCCGACGGAACGCTTTCCCGGACCCGGCTCGAGGAGGCAGCCGCCGCCCTCCCGCGGGTCCCGGCGTCGGTTTCCACCACCACGCCGCCGATCAGTGTCGTCGTCTGCACGCGGGACCGGCCGGAGCTGCTCCGGAAGGCACTGCACGCCATCCTCCGCCTCGATTACCCGGACTTCGACGTCATCGTCGTGGACAACGCCGCCCGGACCAGCGCCACCCGTGACCTGGTCCGGACCGAGTTCTCCGACGCGCGGCTGGTCCTCATCTCCGAGCGGCGCCCCGGACTTTCCAACGCACGCAACGCCGGACTCCGTCACGCGCGCGGCGACATCGTCGCCTACACCGACGACGACGTCGTGGTGGACCCGGGGTGGCTGAGGGGGATCGCCGCCGGCTTCGAGCAGGCCCCCGACGTCGCCTGTGTCACCGGGCTGGTCCCGGCGGGCGAGCTGCGCTCGCTGGCGCAGGGATACTTCGAGGGGCGAGTGAGCTGGTCCAAGGCCGTGGCGCCCAAGGTCTACTCCCTGGCCGACCCGCCGGCGGACATGCCGGTCTTCCCGTTCTGCGTGGGGGCCTATGGGACGGGAGCGAACTTCGCCCTCGACCGCCGGACGGCCCTGTCGCTCGGCGCCTTCGATCCTGCCCTGGGGGTAGGCACTCGGACCGGCGGGGGCGAGGACCTGGACATGTTCACCCGGGTCATCCTGTCCGGGCGGTCGCTGGTGGTCCAGCCCTCCGCCGTCGTCTGGCATCGGCACCGCGCCGAACTCGACGACCTGATCGTCCAGGCCCGGGGCTACGGCAACGGCCTGGGAGCATGGCTGACCAAGATCATGCTCAACCCCCGGACCGCGCGGATGGCGCTGGTCCGGGCTCCCCGCGGCGCCGTCTACTTCCTGCGCAACACCCGCGCGCATGCCGACGGCGAGACGGCCGACGACGTCCCGAGGAACCCGGTGATGGCAAAGGCGCTGCGCACCGAGCTCGTCTCGGTGGCCCGCGGCCCGTTCAACTACCTGCTGCAGCGCCGCTCCTGCCGGCGCCGACGAGCCGCGTAGGCAGCCGCAACGCAGCACACGACGCACAGTTTTGAGGGGAATTCGGCGTCACCATGGAACACCGTTTTCCCCTCGCCACTTTTTCAACAAGCGAGGAAGTCAAGTTCATGAGTCTCATTATGGAAAACGAGAAGCCGGCGCCCAGGGCGCCCCTCTCGTCGGTGAACAGGCTCCGTACGGAGCGCCCCCTGGATGTCGGCCTGGCCATTGCCGGAGTCGTCCTGGCAGCACTGATCCTGCTCGGGCTGGGAGGACCCGCGCTGGCCCCGGTGACGCTGCTCGGCTGCCTGATCCTTCCGGGGTGGGTGGTGGTACGGCGCCTCACCGGCGTTGATCCGCTCGCGCGGGCCATCGGCACCCTGGTACTCAGCGCCGCCGTCTACACCATCCTGTCGCTGGCGATGGTGTGGACCCACCTGTGGCAGCCGCGGCCCGTCGCGGCCGCGGTGCTGATCGCTTCCTCCGTCCTGGTGATCGTCCTGCCCGCCCCGGCCACGGACCGGGAGCCGCTGCAATTGCGGCGGCTCCTCAGCCTGGAGGGCCTGCGGAACAGCAGCCCCGCCAGCCACATCCCGTGGGCCGTGCTGGCTGCGGCCCTGGTCCTCTGGGGCGTGGCCCTGTCCGTTACCGGCGAGGGACTGAAGGGCGACGCCGGCCTGCTCTCGACGTTCCCGCCGATCTGGTTCGTGGCCGTCGCCGCCGTAGCCGGGCTTTGCATCTGGGCGGTTGCGGCCCGGGAAATGGCATCCACCCCCTTCCTCGCGGTCTCCTTTACCGGCCTCGTGGCAATGCTCTACGCATCGGCGGCCATGGTGGTCAGCGTTCCCCGGCTCCCGTGGACGTACAAGCACATCGCGGTTACCGACTACATCGGGGCCTCCGGCCAGGTGGACGCCTCGATCGATATCTACAACCGCTGGCCCGGGTTCTTCTCCGCCAGCGCCTTCCTGGGTGACGCGGTGGGTTACCCGGACGCCATCGGCTACGCCTCGCTGGCAGAGTTCAGCTTCGCGGTGCTGGGTGTGGCGCTGGTTCTGGCGATTGTCCGGGCCCTGTCCAGCAACCGCAGGATCCAGTGGACGGCGGCCCTGGTGTTTGCGCTGACCAACTGGGTCAACCAGAACTACTACTCCCCGCAGGCGTTCTCCTACACGCTGTACCTGACGATGTGCCTGATCGCCCTGACCTTCCTGCGCGGTACCCCCGCACGCTTCGCCGTCGCCTGGGAGGAGAAGCTGAGCCGCCGCCGGGCCGAACGGGCGGCTACGGCACAGGATGAGGCGCAGCCCCGGCCCTTTGCCCAGACCCTGGTGCTGCCGGCGGTGATTGTCCTGCTGGTCCTCCAGGCGGTCTCGGTGGCCAGTCACCAGCTCACTCCCTACCTGGCGAGCCTGGCGCTGTTGCCGCTGTTCGTCTTCGGCTACTTCCGGCCGCGGTGGGCGGGCCCGGTCCTGGCGGTACTTGCCGTCCTGTACCTGCTGCCCAACCTCGACTTCGTGGCCGGCAAGTACGGACTCTTCGGCTTCGACTTCCTGAAGAACGCCAGCTACGAACCGCCGGACGGCGGGCCCACCGGCCTGCTGGGCCGGGCGCCGGAGGCCTTGTCAATCCTCATCGGCGTGCTGGGCGTGGGCGGTTTCGTTCGCAACCTGCTGCGCGGCAACGTCCGGCAGACGATCATGGTGGCCTGGCTGGCCGTCGCGCCGCTGTTCTGGCTGCTGATCCAGTCCTACGGCGGCGAGGCGAAGTTCCGGGTCTACCTGTTCGCCCTTCCCTGGCTGGCCGTCGGCGCCGCGTGGCTCTTCTGGGCCGGTCCTCTGCGGACCCGCCGGGCGGCCATCGGTACCACCGCAGCGCTGACCGCCATGGCCCTCCTGTTCACCATCACCTACTTCCAGAACGAGGCCAAGTTCCGCGTCCCCAAGGAAGACGTCGCCGCGGCCCAGTGGCTGGACTCGACGGTCAACCCCAAGGACGCGGTGATGGAAACGAACGCCTTCTTCCCGCTGCTGGTGGGCCCGAACTACCCCAGCTACCTGGATGCGGGACGGACGGCTTCGCTGACCAAGTTCATCCAGTCCTCCGGCCACGGCCTGACCTCGGTGGACGTAGCCCGGTATGCGGACCGCAACTTCAAGCCGGACCGGATCTTCGTGGTCTTCTCCGACTCGCAGATCGCGCAGGCCGCCAAGGATAATCTCTTCGATCCTGGCACGCTCCCCACCCTGGAGCGGCAACTGGCCGGATCCTCCAACGTCCAGCGGGTGTTCGAGAACGGCGCAGTCCGGATCTACGAACTCGCCAAGACCGGCTAGCGTGACGAGGAGCGGCATGGTGTTGATCAGGGTGATCGTCGTCCTGCTCGCCGCAGGGATCACCATGACCATCGCCATGCTGCTCAAACCGTCGCCCCCGGCAACGGCCATGCCGGTGGGGGACCTCCCCGGCTGGAAGCAGACGGGGACGCAGGACTTCACCCGGGCGGCACCGATGGGCGCGGTCGGCGACGTGTACGGACCGGACATGCGGGGCTACCACGACCTGCCCGACACATCGGGCCAGGGGGTCTACACCCCGGACAAGGTCCTGTCGGTCAAGGACGGAAAGCTGGACTTCTTCCTCCACAGCTCCGGGGGGAAGCCCAGGGTGGCCAGCGTGGTGCCCTTCGGGTACGACGGGCAGCGCTACGGCCGCTACTCCATCCGGTTCCGGGCCGACACGATGCCCGGGTACAAGATCGCCTTCCTGCTGTGGCCCACCAGCGACAACTGGCTGGACGGGGAGATCGACTGGCCGGAGGGGGAACTCAACGGCCCGTTTTACGGGGTATCCGCCATCAAGGATTCCCCGCTGAAAGGTCCGGACCGCTTCGACCCCACCACCCGGAACACCTCCGCCACGGACGGAACCGGGTGGCACGTGGCGACGACGGAATGGACTCCAGGCAAGGTCAAGTGGTTTTGGGACGGTGAACTCGTGGGGGAAACAACAATGCCGGACGGCGTTCCCAACACCGGCATGAGGTGGACGCTGCAGGCCGAGACAAAGGACGGGGCCGACGCCGGAACGCCGGCGCCGTCGGTCTCCGGCCACATCGAGGTGGACTGGGTGGTGCAGTATGCGTACGCCCCGTAAGGCCACGACGCCGTTCCCGGTCCCTGCCGCCGGCGGAAGCTTCATCGACGCCGTCCTTCGGGACCACTACGACGAATGGGACCTCGCCGGCCTCGGCCTGGGCCGGGACTGGACCACGGTCTTCATCACCCCGCAGTTCACCACCTCCCGGCACGTCGTCGCCCTCATCTTCGCCCCCGGCGCGCGGCAGCCCTCGCTCGTGGTGAAGGTGCCGCGCTGCCCCGGTGACAACGAGGGGGTGCTCCGGGAGGCGGACATGCTCTGGCAACTCGGAGTCCTCGGCGGGGATCAGGTCGAGGGTGTGCCCCGTGTCGTCGCCGCCCTGGATCTGTCCGGACACACCGTCCTGGTCGAAACCCCGCTGACCGGCCCGGCCCTGGACCCCGACCGGGTGGCCGCGGACCTGCCGGTAGCCGTCGCCCTCGGCGTGGACTTCATCGATTCGCTGCCCTGCACCCGGCCCGCAGCGGGAAACGAGGGTTGGTACGAGCGCACCGTGCAGCGGCCCCTGCAGGCGATGGAGCTGCTGCTACCCGGCGAGGACGAACTCGCGGACCTGGTCGGCCGGACCCACGAGGCGTTGGAGCCGCTACGTTCGGCGCAACTGCCGTCCGTGTTCGAACACGCCGACCTCAGCCACCCCAACCTGCTGATCGGTCCGGCCGGGCGGCTCCAGGTGATGGATTGGGAGCGGGCGTCCGCCTACGGGCTGCCCGGACACGACCTGACGTTCTACCTGCAGTACCTCAGCGAGTCCGCCGAGCAGGCGTTCGAACGGCCGGCCCAGCTGGCGGCCTTCGACACCGCCTTCGGCCGGGACGGCTGGGCGCGCGAGCCCCTGCGCCAGCACCTGGTCCGCCGCGGGATTGACCCCGCGCTGCTGCCCGCACTGGTGCTGGCCACCTGGGCACGGTCCGCCTCCACCCTCGCCTTTAGGCTCGCCGCGGAATCGGCAGAGCCAGTGGGACAGGCCCAGGGTGCTGAGGCCGGACGCGGCGGGGCGGTACCGGGGGGACCGGAAGTGCAGGCGGCCCAGCCCGGCGCCGCCGCCGACCAGCCTGCGCACGCCGTCGACGCCGGCGCGGGACCCGTGTCCGCACCTGCCGGACACGCGCCGCGCGGCCCGGCCGAGGTGCGGCGGGCGGTCTTCGGGGACCGGGATTTTTGGCTGTGGCGGCACGCCGCCACCGCCGGGGTGCTCTGACCCGGCGCGGACAACTAACCGCCCCCGGACCTGGCCCCTGACCCGGGAAATTACCTGTCCGCTGACAGTTCACGGCAAGATGTGACCATGCACAACACGGACTCCCGGCCCTGGCTGAAGAACTACCAGCCGGGCGTCCCGGCCGACATCGAGCTGCCCACGGAGTCGCTCGTGTCCATGTTCGAACGGTCCGTGAGCGAGGCCGGTACCGCCCCCGCCATGGAGTTCTTCGGCCGGCGGACCAGCTACACCGAGCTCGGCGAGCAGGTGGACCGGGCAGCCGAGGGGCTGCGCCGCCTGGGCGTGCGCGCCGGCGACCGGGTGGCCCTGATCCTGCCCAACTGCCCCCAGCACGTCGTCGCGTTCTACGCGGTCCTCCGCCTGGGCGCCGTCGTCGTCGAACACAACCCGCTGTACACCTCCCGCGAGCTGCGCCACCAATTCGAGGACCACCAGGCACGCGTGGTGATCGCCTGGGACAAGGCCGCCGCCGCCGTCCGCGAGTTCCCGGCCGACATCGAAATCGACCACGTCGTGTCGGTGAACCTCCTCGAGGCGTTCCCGGCCGTCAAACGGCTGGCCCTCTCCTTGCCGGTGAAGAAGCTCCGCCAGACCCGGGAATCGCTCACCGCGCCGGCCCCCGGCACAACGCCGTGGAAGGAGCTACTGGGCCACGGCCGGATCGACCCCTCGCACCCCCGCCCGGCGGTCACGGACCTCGCCGCGATCCAGTACACCTCCGGCACCACCGGCCGGCCCAAGGGCGCCATGCTGACGCACTTCAACCTCTACGCCAACGCGCTGCAGGGTGAGGCCTGGATGGCCGGCGCGGAATACCGCAAGGAGATCTTTTACGCGATCCTGCCGATGTTCCACGCCTTCGGCATGACGCTCTACCTGACCTACGGGATCCGCAAGCAGGGCCTGCTGGTGCTCTTCCCCAAGTTCGACCCGGACCTGATCCTGGCCGCCATGAAGAAGTCGCCCGCCACCGTCTACTGCGCCGTTCCGCCAATCTACGAGCGCACCGCCATGGCGGCGAAGGAGAAGGGCATCTCCCTGCGATCCTGCAAGTACTGCATCTCCGGGGCCATGAACTTGCCAGACCACGTGGTGGAACTCTGGGAATCGGTCTCCGGCGGCCTGCTGGTTGAGGGCTACGGGATGACCGAGTCCTCCCCGGTGGCGCTCGGCAACCCCTTCCACCCCACCCGCCGCACCGGGACCATCGGCGTGCCGTTCCCGTCCACGCTGATGAAAGTGGTCGACGTCGACGATCCCTCCGTGGAGGTCCCGCAGGGCCAGCCCGGGGAGCTGTTGATCAAGGGCCCGCAGGTCTTCCAGGGCTACTGGAACAACCCCGAGGAAACCGCCAAAACCCTGACGGCGGACGGCTGGCTCCGGACCGGCGACGTGGTGACCGTCGATGCCGACGGTTTCACCACCGTGGTGGACCGGGCCAAGGAACTGATCATCACCGGCGGCTTCAACGTCTCACCCACCGAGGTGGAGGCCGTGCTGCGCCTGCACCCGGACGTCCGCGACGCCGCGGTGGTGGGCAAGCCGCTGGAACGCGGCGGCGAGATGGTGGTGGCCGCCGTTGAACTCGAACCCGGCACCGC
Source organism: Arthrobacter sp. NPDC080086 (assembly GCF_040702285.1). Taxonomy (NCBI): domain Bacteria; kingdom Bacillati; phylum Actinomycetota; class Actinomycetes; order Micrococcales; family Micrococcaceae; genus Arthrobacter; species Arthrobacter sp. NPDC080086. The sequence goes on along the minus strand of NZ_JBFBKP010000030.1, from coordinate 5,831 downwards.
CCTGGACGAGGAGGCGCTGCGCGCCCACTGCCGCGAGCACCTGGCCGGCTACAAGGTTCCGCGCCGGGTGGTGGCGGTCCCCGACCTGCCCCGGTCCATGCTCGGCAAGATCCTCCGCAAGCAGGTCCGCGAGGACGTCCTGCCGCGGCTCTGACCTTCCGGCGCCGGGCCGGGTTCGCGTTTACGGGTAGCGGCCAAGTACCCGGGCGCCGGCATCCCCGTGCCGCTACTCGTGACAGGCGGGGCGGCCGCTCCTAGGCTGGAAACACATTTTCCGGCGGCGGCAACGCCGTGCCAGCCCCCTGCGGGCTGATTGTCCCCGGGCTGACAGCGGCCGTCCTTGCGGCCGTGGGCGGGAGTCCGCGGGACTGGCCGGATCCGGTCTAGGAGGTCTCGCGGACATGGCACACTCGACGGACGACGGCGGGTGCGCGCCGTGAGCATCCACCCCCAGACTCGCCTCCCGGCCGCCCACCCCACCGTGCTTGAAGCGTTTCGCGCCCTCGAGGACACCGGCCTGCCGTGGGTGCTGCTGCGTGGCGAGGACGACCTGGCCTGCCCGGACGGCGACGTGGACCTGCTGGTGGATCCGCGGATGCTGCCGCAGCTGGACGGGCTGATGGCACGGATCGGACTGTGCCGCGTGCACGCGACCGGGCACGGCAGCCACCGGTTCTACTTCGGCTACATGGACGCCGACGAATTCTGGCTCAAACTCGACGTCGTGTCCGAGGTGTCCTTCGGCCGTTTCCAGCAGTGGAGCACGCCGCTGGCGGCCGGCTGCCTGGACCGCCGCGTCCGGCAGGATGGCCTGTGGCTCCCCGAACCGGCCGACAAGGCCTGGCTGCATTTGCTGCATCTGGTCCTGGACAAGGGCGGGATAGCTGCTGACCGCCGGGCCGCGGCGCTGGCATCTGCCGCCGTCGCCTCAACCGCCGGACCCGTCGCGGAGTACGTGGACCGGCGCGGCGGCGACGGGGCGGCATCCGCCCTGCTCGACGCCGTCAACGCGGGGAACTTCGACGGCGTCCGCGATCTCGCCGGACGGTGGCGGCGTGCCTGGACCCGGACCCAGCCGCTGGCCAGCCGCGGGCGCTGGCTGGGGCACCGGACCCTCCGGCTGATGACCCCGCGGCTCCCCGGCCCCGGCCCGGTGGTGGGCGTCATGGCGCCGGACGGTGCCGGCAAAACCACGCTCCTGCACGGGCTCCGCGCCGATTTTCCCATCCCCACGTCCTACGTCTACATGGGGCTCTGGGGCGCCGGCCCGTGGGACCGGTGGCTCGAGCGGCTGCCCGGCGGACGGACTGCCAAGAAGATGTTCCGGGTGCTCAAGGGCGGCACCAAGGCGCGCTACCACAGCCTCCGAGGCCGGGTGGTGCTGATGGACCGGGTGGCGTACGACGCGCTCCTGCCGCAGGTCGGGGGCGGCCACACCAGTGCGGGCCTGACCAACACGCTGGCCGTGAAACTGGGACCGGCGCCCGACGTGCTGCTGGTCCTCGATGCCCCGGGCGAGGTGATGTTCGCCCGAAAGGGTGAGCACACGGTGGAGCTGCTGGAGCACTGGCGCAAGTCCTACCTGCAGCTGGCCACTAGGCTGCCCGGCGCCCGCGTGATCGACGCCGGGCTGTCCCGTGAATTGGTCCGCCGGCTGGCCACCGAAACGGTCTGGAACAGCATCTCGTCCCGCACGCTTCCGCCCCCGGAGGCGGATCCGGGCGGACGTCCTGGCCTGACCCTGCACCGCTGGCGGATGCTGGACTGGCGCTTCCTGACCCCCGTGTTGCAGCCCCGCCGCCTGGGCTATGGGGGAGCGATTGAACCGGAGCTGCTGGGCGCACTCCAGCTGCTGGACCCGGACGCCCGGCCGGTGGGTGCGGGTGCGCCCGGGGCGCCCGGACCACGGTTCGACGTCGTGCTCCTGCGCGAACCCGATGCCTTCCTCTTCGAACGGGCGGCTGCGGACGTGGAACCCGGGGGATGGGTCTGCGCCCAGGTCCGGCGCACCGCCGCCGGGCGCGGACCGCACACGGTGGCGGGCTGGAAGCAGACGTTCCGCAAGCACGACTTCGAGGACATCACGGTGCACTGGAACGTCCCCGGCCTCGACGGCCCGGCCCGGCTGGTGCCGGTCGACTCCGCGGAGGCGGTACGCGGTACCCTGGCGCTCCGGCAGGGGGTCCGCTTCGGCCTGCTGAAGGCCGTCGCGGGGCGGGTGGCACTGGGGCTGCGGCTGTTCCCGGTCGCCATCCCGGCCGGTACCGTCACGGGTCGGCGGCCGGCCTAGCAGCACTGCCTGCCGCCGGATCATCACGGCGGGTCGACATAGCGGTCCCGCCGGACCGCCTCAGCGGGTCCCTAGCCGGTAAGTCCTCCTACTAGGCGCGGCGGACCATGCCCAGCAGCTCGTCATGCAGCGGCCGGTAGGCGAACCTCACGATCGCGTAGACCGCCCCGACCGCCACCACGACCACCAGCACCATGCAGGGCACGGACCCCAGTTCCGGAGCCAGGAGGTTTCCCAGCCCGGTCAGGGCCACCGCGGCGCCGCACACCAGGCCGGGGGCGATGGCGCCCAGCAGGGCCCGGGGCCGCAACTGGATGACCTTCGCCGCGACCACCTGCATTCCCACCGCGAACACCACGGCCACCACCAGCTGGGCCACCGCCACGCCCACGATGCCCCAGCGCGTGGAGAACAGCAGGACGGGCAGGAGGATCAGGAGGCGAACCAGGGACACCACGATCGAGAGCCCAGGCCGGCCCAAGGCCTTGTAGACATCATTGGCGCCCGCGCCGAGGGATCGGGCCGCGGCGTACAGGGCCAGGAAGACCAGCGGCAGCACGGCCTCGTCCCACTTGTCGCCGAACACCAGCGGCACCAGCACCGGCGCCACCACGGAGAGGCCCACCCCGGCGGTGACGCCGTAGAGGGACTGGATCCGCACGCTGGTCAGGTAGCCGGCACGGAGCCGTTCGGGTTCGCCGCGGACGCGGGCGTAGAGCGGGAAGAGGACGGTTGAGAGGACGAAGAAGACGTTGAGGATCACCACTTCCGGAAGCCGGAACGCCAGCGTGTAGTAGCCGAGGGCCTGGGCGCCCAGGATGATTCCGATGATCAGGTAGTCGATGTCGAAGATCAGCCGGGCGAGCAGGCTGCTGCCGGCCACGGGTGCGCCGTACTTGACGTTGGCCATCAGGGCGGCCTTGCTGATCCGCCAGATCTGCCAGGGTGCCTGCCTCCCGACCAGGTACCAGCACGTCGCCGCATACGCCACGGATCCGGCGGCGGTGCCCACCGCCAGCGACCAGGCACCGTGGCCGGTGAACGCCAGGGACAGGGTCACCGTCCCCATGGTGACGGCCTTCAGGACCGGGGCGGCGGTGAGCTTCTTGAAGTGCAGGTCCCGTCGCAGCAGTGCCTCGGGGACCGCGCCCAGCGACGTGGCCAGCACGGAGACGCCCAGGATCTGCACCAGGGGGACCACGTCAGGGAGCTGGAACAGGTCGGCGATGAGGGGCGCGGCGAGAAAGGCCGTGAGCCCCAGCAGGGAGCCCAGGATCGCGGAGATCATGAGCGCGGACCGGGCGATGATCCCGGTGCGGGGGAGGTATACCAGGGCCTGGGCGACGCCGGCGTCGGCAATAGTCTCCGCGTAGCCCATCAGGACCAGGGCCAGGGCCACCAGGCCGTATTCGTGCGGGGACAGCAGCCGGGCCAGGACCACGGTGGTGATCAGGACGATGATGCGGCCGCCGGCGAAGGCCAGGCCCTGCCACATCGCGCCGCGCACGCCGGTCCGGGCCAGTTCCCCCGGCGGGGCCTGCGTCATGCGGAGCTGCTCCGCGCCGGAAGCCCCGCCCCCGCGGAGCCGATGGCCGCGTGCAGTTCCGCCAGGTACTCCAGCGTTGCGGTCTGCCAGGAGCGGACCGATGCCGTGGTCTCGGGTCCTGCCGTCCCCGCGCCGCTCCCGCGGTTCGTGAGCGCCTCCACGACCCGCCGGGCGAAAGCCTCCGGGTCCCCGACGACGGTCAGCAGCGGGTGGGCTTCCTGCTCCCGGGCCGCCACGGGCGTTGCCACGACGGGCACACCGGCGGCCAGGGCCTCCCGCACCGAGTTGCGGATCCCGACGCCGTGTTCGTCCGGGAAGGCGGCCACGTCAGAGGCCCGGTAGACGTCCAGGACGGACGGCACGTTGCCGGCGACCTCCACCCGCGGGCCGGCCAGGGCCAGGACGGCGGGGTCCGGCCGGCGCCCGGCGAGAACAAAGGTGGCCCGCGGGACGCTTTCCCAAACCAGCGGGGCGATGGTCCGGACCAGGACCCGGGCGCTGTCGATGTTCGGGCCGTAGTTCAGGCTGCCGACGAAGCAGACCACGGGGTCCTCGCGCCGGGCGGCGGGCTGATCCGCCTGGTCGGCGCCGTTGGGGATGCTGCGGACAGGGCGGCCCAGGCTGGCGGACCACCGGGCGGCGTCCTTGGCTCCGACGGTGAGCAGGCGGGCCCGGGCGGGGAGCCGGCGTTCGGCGCGCAGGGCCAGGAATTCCCGGGCCCGGTAGGCGGCCTTCAGCCGGCCGGCGATGGCGGTGTCCATCTGCGTCCGGACGGACCAGGGGTCAACGGTCTGCAGCACCAGGGGACCGTGGACGTACCGGGAGAGGAACAGGGCGTGTGGGCCGTGGATGAGGGTGGCGTCGGCGCGGGCGGAGAGCGAGGCGGTCAGCTCCGTCGCCTCGCGCGTCGCCCGTTCCTGCCGGCCGGCACCGTTGAGGCCGCCCAGGGAGCGGATGAGGGCGGCCGCACGCGGGCGGGGGGTGAGCATCTGGACCTCCGCGCAGCGCTCGCGGATCTCCTCCGGCAGCCCGACCCGGCCCTCGAAGCTGAGCAGGGTCACGTCGACGTCGTCGGGCAGATTCCGCAGGATTTCGTACGGGATCATGGAGCTGCCATCCCCGTATACGGGGTCGCGGTTGGGCGCACTTTCTGTGATGTACAGAAGCCTCATTGCATGAGTGTACTTGACCCCACCTGCCGGTTATCGGGGGCCACAAGGCCCTGTTCACAGGGACAAGAAGGGTCTAAGTTTCCGCCTGCGAGATGCAGGGGTTCCATCGTCGTGGCCCGGCTGGTCATACTGGGAGAAAGGCATCGGACCCGGGAAGGGGTGCATCATGGTCGACGGCGGGAACCCGGCATTCCGGCGCCGGGTGGAACGGGCCGCCGAGCTGAGGTCCCTCCGGATCAGCGGCAGTTCGGTCGAGGAACAGGCCGAGTTGGACGCCGCCGAGGAGAACCTGAGGCGGAAGCGCGCCGCGGTGGACGACGCCGCCCGGGCCGAGTACCTGGTCCGGGACGCCATGGCGCAGGGGAAGTTCGACAATCTGAAGTACGCCGGCAAGCCGATTCCGGGCCTGGGCGAGGTGTACGACCCGGACTGGTGGGTCAAGGGGCTGCTGCAGCGTGAGGACCTCAGCGGACTGGGTCCGGCGGCGATCCTGCTGCGGACCGAGGATGCTGCGCTGGACGACCGGCTGGACCAGCAGGTGGCGGAATCCCAGGTGCGGGAGATCATCGCCGACTTCAACGCCCGGGTCATCGAGGCCCGGCGCCAGTTGCAGGGCGGTCCGCCGGTGATTACGAAGACCCGCGACGCCGACGTCGAGGTGGCCAGGTGGCGGGAGCGTCGTGCCGCGGCGGAGCCGGAGGTCCCGGCAACGGAGCCGGACCGCCGGCGCCCGTGGTGGCGCCGGGGGGCCGGGGGGGAGGGCCCGAGTGGTCGGCGTGGGGGTGCGGGGCGGCGTGGGCAGGTTGTAGCGCAGTTGCTCGGG
>NZ_JBFBKP010000029.1:0-50687 GCF_040702285.1 Arthrobacter sp. NPDC080086 | reverse complement strand
GGACCTTTCGGTTCCCGCGCCGCCCCTTTGTGGTTTAGCCCGGGCTTAGCCGAGGTACCAGCCGGGCGGTGCCCAGGACGCGGGAACGGCATGGGCGGAGAAGTCCTCGCAGCCGGAGCAGAAGTAGGTCACCTCGCCGAGCTGGCTGACGGAGCCGTCGCGGTGGTGCCGGGGCGGAACGAACGACTCCAGGTAGACGAACTCGTCGGTGCCGCAGCGTTCGCAGAACGGAATGCCCACATAGTCGCCGTCTGCGCGTGCCGGTGCGGGGTGCGGATCGAGTCGCCCGAGGGCCGGGTGGGTGAGTCCCTCCAGCCGTGCCGCGGCCGCAGCCGGCGGGCGTGCCGGGGTGCGGGGGCCGAGCCGGCGCGGGGCCGGCCGCATCGAGGCGTGGGGAGTATTCATGGCTGGCGTCATTGCTGGCCTATCCCGAACGCTGGGTGCCACGGAGGGCCGGGAATACCGGCAGCGACGGCAGGAAGCGTCCGTAGTCTGTGCTCTCTTGACTGAGCGGGGTGGCTGGCCTCTGCTTGACCTGCAAGTAGTGTCAGGATAGGGCAAGTATCCGGCGGGTTCAATGGTTGCGTATCCCCGCCCGGGCGTCCCGGCCGCCGGCAGGTAGTGCGCCCCGAAAGGGCAGGTAAGGCCGGGTATTCCCTACGCCGGACGGTGCAGCGCGCGGCCCGTGATGGTCTGGGTCAACGCCTCGATGACTTCCGTGTTTGCCAGCGGATTCCGGATCAACGTGAAGTCGACGTCGCCCACCGGCGGCAGGTCGAAGCGCCGGGTGATGATCTTCAGATCGTCCGGAACCAGCGACGACGGCATCACGGCGACGCCGATACCCGCCCGCACCGCCGCCAGCACCCCGCTGATCTGCCGCGTGGTGCAGGTGATCCGCCAGGTGCGGCCGGAGGCCTCCAGGGCGTCGATCGCCAGCTTCCTGCTGAGGCTGGGGGCGGGGTAGGCGATCAGCGGCACCGGGTGTCCGGGCGCCAGGGCGGTCTGCTCCAGGCCCACCCAGGCGAAGGAGTCCTGCTGCACCACCGTGCCGTCCTTGGCCCCTGCCACCCACTTCACGAACACCAGGTCCAGCTGCCCGGCGTTGAGGCGTTTGTACAGCTGGTCGCTCTGGCCGACCGTCAGTTCCAGGTTGATCTGCGGGTAGACCTGCCGGAACTCCCGCAGGATCCGGGGCAGTCCCGTGATGGCCAAGTCGTCGGCGGTGCCGAACCGCAGGCGGCCGCGCATCGCCGAGCCGGAAAAGTACCGGGCCGCCGAGTCGTGGGCGGAGAGGATGCTCCGGGCGAACCCGGCCATGGCGTCGCCGTTGTCCGTCAGGCGCACGTCCCGGGTGTCCCGGGCGATCAGGGTCCGGCCGGCGGCGGCCTCCAGCTTCCGAACGTGCTGGCTGATGGTGGGCTGGGCAAGCCCCAGCCGTTCCGCCGCACGGGTGAAGCTCAGCGTCTCGGCGACGGCCAGGAAGGACCGGAGCTGGGCGGGCTCAAACACGGGCGCGAGTCCCGGACCCGCCGACGGCCAGGGGGGTGCATTGCATTTCGTGATGGGAGTTATGCATCCAATAACCTTCCATAATCGATTGCGGCCAGCCTAGCGTTAAACCGACCCCCGCAGGCCCACTCTCACGAGGACTTTTCCGTGGCACCCCCACCGCCGTTCCAGGCCGCCGACCCAGACCAGACCCCTACCCGCCGGCCCGCGCCGGCGGCGCTGCCACCGTCGTCGCCCGCCGCCGACGTGCCGGCCCTGCCGCCGTCGCCGCCCGTGACCGAGCCGCTCGCCGTCGTCAGCGAACGGCTGCCCTGGCGGCACACCTTCGTCTCGCTCACGGTCCGGAACTACCGCATTTTCGCGGCCGGGCATTTCATCGCGGTGATCGCCCTGTGGATGCAGCGGATCGCCCAGGACTGGCTGGTGCTGCAGCTTTCGGGTTCGGTCACGGCCGTCGGGGTGACCGTGGCCCTGCAGTTCCTGCCCTCGCTCTTCCTCGGGCCGTGGGCCGGCATGATGGCTGACCGCTTCGCCAAACGCCGGATCCTGATGCTGTGCCAGTCGGTGGCGGCCGTCCTCGCCGCGGCGCTCGCCGTCCTGGCGCTGACGGGCCGGATCGAGGTCTGGCATGTTTACGCGATTGCCCTGGCGCTGGGCCTGGTCACCGTGCTGGACCAGCCCGCACGTCAGGTGTTCGTCAACGAACTGGTGGGGCCGGTGTACCTCCGGAACGCCATCAGCCTGAACTCCACGATCTTCCAGCTGGGCGGCCTGATCGGGCCGGCCGTCGCCGGGATCCTGCTCGGCGCGGTGGGGGCGGGATGGGCCTTCGCGGGCAACGCCGTCGCATGCTGCTCCACCGTGACCATGCTGCTGGTGCTGCGCAAGGACGAACTGCACACCACGCCGCCCGCCGCCAAGCGCAAGGGCATGCTCAAGGAGGGTCTCCGCTACGCCCTCGCCAAGCCCACGATCTACTGGCCCTGGCTGATGGCCGGGTTCGTGTCCGTCTTCGCCATGAGCCTGCCGGTGCTGCTGGCCGCCTTCGCGGACCACGTATACGACGTCGGCGCCGGCGGGTACGGTCTGCTCAACGCCTTGGTGGCGCTCGGCGCACTGGCCGGGGCCATCACCTCGGCCCGGCGGCGCGAGTTGCGGCTGCGCTCGGTCATGCTTGGGGCCGGCATGTACGGGCTGATGCTCTGCCTCGGTGCGGCTGCACCCTCGATGGTCTGGTTCGGCGCGGCGATGGTGCTGGCCGGATTCTGGTGCCTGATGTTCCTCACCGCCGCCAACCAGCTGGTGCAGGTCAGCGCCAACATGGGGATCCGCGGACGGGTGATGAGCCTGTACATCATGGTGCTGATCGGCGGGCAGGCGATCGGCGGGCCGCTGATGGGGTGGCTGGCCGAGCACGTCGACCCGCACACCGCGATCCTCATCTCCGGCGGGGTCCCGGCACTGGCTGCGGCGTCGGTGGCGGTGCTGCTGGCCCGGCGGGGGCAGCTGATGCTCCGGGTGGACCTCCGGCACCGGCGGCGGCTGCTGCGGATTGTCCGGGCGTAGGTTTCCGCGCCGGAAAAGGACAGCCGCTCCGCGGATCGGCGTAGCGGCTGTCCGAAAAGTGCGCGGTGATCGGGAACCGGCGCGCGACAGCTAGCCGGCCGTGGCCAGGTGGGGATAGTCCGGCTGCCGGTGCTGGAACACCAGGACATCCGGATTCAACACCACGCCGTCGCGGATTTCGATGGCGCGGCGGATGGTCTCATCACCGTCCCACGCCTCCGGACCGGACAGCACCGTGGCCAGGAACGGAAGCAAAGCCTCGCTGATTTCCCAGCTGGCGGAGTTCCAGAGGTACGACGGGCTGTGGTCCACGGCGTAGTAGTCGATGCTGGTGCCGACCGTGAACATCGGCTCGGCAAACGTGGTGGTCCTCGCCCAGCTGAAGCCCATGCCCTCGTCGCAGGAAACGTCGATGATCAGGCTGCCGGGCCGGAACGCGGCCAGGTCCCCGGTGCGCAGGTACGTCAGCGGTGCTGTCGGATCCTGCAGGGTGCAGTTGACCACAATGTCGCTTTCCGCCAGGAACGGGGCCAGCGGCACCCGGCCCCGTTCGGTGATGACCTCACTGAGGAAGGGCGCCTCCGTGTCGTGGTCGAACTGGGCGATCCGCACGGAGTGGATGGGGGAACCCACCGCGGCGACTCCGCGGTTGGTCAGCACCTGCACGTCATGGATGCCATGGGCGTTGAGGGCCGTCACGGCGCCGCGCGCGGTGGCCCCGAAACCGATGACGACGGCGCTCAGCCGCCGGCCGTAGTCCCCGGTGGATCCGGTCAGGGACAGTGCGTGCAGCACCGAGCAGTGGCCTGCCAGCTCGTTGTTCTTGTGGAAGACGTGGAGGCCGAAACCGCCGTCGCTGGCCCAGTGGTTCATGGCCTCGAAGGCGATCAGCGTGAGCTTCTTGTCGATCGCCAGCTGGGTGATCGCCGGCTCCTGGACGCAGTGCGGCCAGCCCCAGAGGACCTGTCCATCCCGGAGCTCGGCCAGATCCTCGGGCTGGGGCTTCGGCAGCAGGACGACGTCGGCCGCGTCCAGTACCTCCGGGCGCGGGGCGACCCGGCCCACCAGCTCCGCCAACCTGTCATCCGTCATGCCGAACCGGCTGCCGTATCCGGCCTCGACGATCATGTGCTCGCGGAGTTCCGGAGCGATGCGCTCAAAATGGCCCGGATGGACGGGGAGTCGGCGTTCGTCCTGCTTGCGCGTGCTGGCAAGGACACCGAGGGTGAGTCGTTTCGATGACTCAATCACTTTTTCTTGGCGCCCGCGGCCTTGACGGGGGTGCCTTTGTCCAGGGAGCTGGGCGGCGCGGCGGCGGCCCTCTTATCGGCGCGCTTTTCCTTGATGGACTTGGTGGATTTCTTGGATGCTGCTTGACGGGGGGATTTGTCAGCCATGTTCGCTCCTGTAGCGGAACCGAATAGGTTCCAGACTTCGAACGATACAGGTAGCCGCCTAATGGGCCGCGTCGCTTCGTGACGGCGGGAGGGCGGAGGAGGGGGAAATGGAGCGGCTGACGGGAATCGAACCCGCGTATCAAGCTTGGGAAGCTAGCGCTCTACCATTGAGCTACAGCCGCGCAGGGACCGGCCAATAACCCTCGGCTGTGTCCTGCGGAACAACGAGATTCACCTTACCCCAGGCGCGGGAGTTCCCCGAACATCAACGCCCGGTACCGGCTGCATAACTCTTCGGTAAAGACGGGCCGGTGACGATGCGGCAGCCCCGGCCGCTGGATACCGTGGTGGGGTTAGCTGCGGTCTGAGGGGGAAGCGGGCTACGAGCACCATTAGTCCGACCTTGAGGGAACTTCCGTGGCGTATGCAGAGCACGACGTCGTCATCCAGTACGACGCCATGGGCATCTACGCCTTCCTTCTGGACCCCCGGAACCTGCCGTACTGGCGCGAGGGGATCGAGAGTGTCGCGCTGGTCTCCGGCGCGGTGGGTGCCCCCGGCTCGGTGTACCGGCCGGCGCTTACCGCCGGCAGTTTTCCCCCGGCGGCCGGGGACTTCGAGCTTACGGCCGCCCGCCCCGGCGCGGAGATTCAGTTCCAGGTCATTTCCGGCCGTGCCCGGGTCCACTGCGGCTATTATCTGAGCACCCACGGCGGCAGCACCCACGTCCGCTTTGCCTTGCGGTACCGGCCCGGCGTGGCCTCGTTCTTGCTCTCGGCCAAGATGCGGCGCGCCATGCAGGCCCAGGTGGTGCAGCTCGAGCAGCTGAAGATGCTGCTGGAAGCGGAGCAGGCCGCGGCCTGAGTGCCGCCGCCGGACCCTCTGTGACGGAGCCGCCGGCACGGACGCGGGGGAGCCGGGAACCTGCGGTACTTTTGATCCTGTGCTGATCTCTGACCGCGACATTCGTACCGAAATTGACTCCCAGCGGATTGTGCTGGAACCGTTCGACCCCGCCATGGTCCAGCCCTCATCGGTGGACGTGCGGATCGACCGCTTCTTCCGCCTCTTCGACAACCACAAGTACGCGCACATCGACCCCGCCGTGGACCAGCCGGAGCTGACCCGTCTGGTGGAGGTCGACGCCGACGAGCCGTTCATCCTGCACCCCGGCGAGTTCGTCCTGGGCTCCACCTACGAGACGGTCACCCTGCCCGACGACATTGCGGCCCGGCTGGAGGGCAAGTCCTCCCTGGGCCGGCTGGGGCTGCTGACGCACTCGACGGCGGGCTTCATCGATCCCGGCTTCTCCGGCCACGTCACGCTGGAACTGTCCAACATGGCCACCCTGCCGATCAAGCTCTGGCCCGGCATGAAGATCGGCCAGCTGTGCTTCTTCCGGCTCAGCTCCGCCGCCGAGCACCCCTACGGCTCCGGCGAGTACGGCAACCGGTACCAGGGCCAGCGCGGCCCCACCGCCAGCCGCAGCCACCTGAACTTCCACCGCACCGAGATCACGTCCTAGCCGGCGGGCGGTGCGCTGGGGCGCTTGCACGGGCTGTCAGTTGACCGGCCGCGCCCGCTGCACCGCGCGCCGGGCCGGCCGCCGGACCGCCCGGACCACGGGCTCGATGAACTTGGCCGCGAGCGGACCCATCACTGCCATGATCAAGACATAGGCGGTGGCCAGCGCCGCGAGCTCCCGGGGCACCGCGCCGGAGGCCACCGCCAGGCCCGCGATCACGATGGAGAATTCGCCGCGGGCAATCAGGGCCGCCCCGGCACGGAACCGGCCGGGGATCGCGATGCCGGCCCGCTTGGCCGCCCAAATGCCCGTCAGCATCTTGGTGGCCGCGGTGAGGACCGCCAGGACCAGCGCCCAGCCCAGCACCGGCGGGATGGACCGGGGGTCCGTGTTCAAGCCAAAGACCACGAAGAAAATCGCGGCGAACAGGTCCCTCAGCGGCTCCAGGATCCGAGTGGCGCTATGGGCCGTCGCGCCGGAAATCGCGATGCCGAGCATGAACGCGCCCACCGCCGCGGAGACCTGCATGGCCGCGGCCAGGCCGGCCACCAACAGCGCCGCGCCAAGGAGGTTGAGCAGGAAAACCTCGGAGTTTTCGCTGTGCACGGCCCGGGAGACGTGGTGCCCGTGCCGCAGCGCCACCACCAGGACCAGGGTGACGACGGCGAGCGAGATCCCCACGGTCTGCAGGCCCACCAGGAGGCTCACCCCGGCCAGGGTGGCCGTCAGGACGGGGAGGTACACGGCCATGGCCAGGTCCTCGAAGACCAGGATGGACAGGATCACCGGCGTCTCGCGGTTGCCGATCCGGCCCAGGTCCGTGATCACCTTCGCGGCGATCCCGGAGGAGGAAATGTAGGTCACACCGCCCATCACCATGGCCCCCACCACGCCCCAGCGCAGCAGCAGCGCCAGACCCGCCCCGGGGACGAAGTTCAGAACCAGGTCCAGCACGCCGGCCTGCCAGGACCGGCGCAGCCCGGTAACCAGCTCGGCAGCCGTATATTCCAGGCCGAGCATGAGCAGGAGAAGGATGACGCCGATCTCGCTGGAGAGGTGCGCGAACTCGTGCATGCCCTCGAGCTTGACCAGCCCGCCCGCGCCGAAGAACAAGCCGCCGACCAGGTACAGCGGGATGGGGGACATGCCGATCCGCCCGGCCAGCCTCGCCAGCAGGCCGAGGCAGAACACGACGGCCCCCAGCTCGATCAGGGTCACGGCGAGGGCATCCATGGCTTATCCGTTGCGCAGGATGGAGGCCGCGGTGTCCAGGCCCTCCTGGGTGCCGACGGCCACCAGCAGGTCGCCGGGGTGGAGCACGACGTCGGGGCCGGGGGAGGGGAGCACCTCGCCCTCGCGCATGATCGCCACGATCGAGGCGCCGCTGCGGGTCCGGATGCAGGCCTTGCCCATGGGCTGGTTCTGGAACGGCGAATCGGCCGCGATGGAGAACTGGCGGGTGACAATGCCGGGAACCTCGCGGTGGGCTTCTGAGAGCTGCATGGCCAGCCGCTGCCCGCCGAGCAGGTTGCCCAGGGCGGCTGCCTCGTCTGCGGTGAGGGGAATCGAGGCCTGGCAGGTGTCCGGGTCGTCCCAGGTGGAGACGATGAGCTCGGTCTGCCCCTCGCGGTATTCGACGACGCCGATCCGGCGCCCCGAGGCGGTCATGAAATCCTTGCGCCGGCCCAGTCCGGGAAGTTCGGTCTCATCCACGTTCATGCCACCAGCCTAGTGGCCGCACCCGGTTTTGGGGCGCGTTGAAGATGGCAGCCGATGCGGGCGGCTAGTGGGATGGCACGACGGCGATGTCCGTTTTGCCCGGGGCCTTGACCGGCAGCAGCACCAGCAGGCCGGCCAGCAGCACAACCATGATCCCGACGATGCCCCAGCGCTGCGCCTGGCCCGGGGCCACCAGGGGCGTGGCGATGGTGATGCAGAGGGTGAACAGGGCTGGGGCGAGGAAGCTCACGGCCCTGCCGGTGGTGGCATAGAGCCCGAACAGCTCACCGGTCTCTCCGGTGGGGGCCAGCCGGGCCAGGTAGGCGCGGGAGGAAGACTGGGCGGGCCCTACGAAGAGGCAGAGGAACAGGCCGAAGACCCAGAAGGTCATGCTGCCGGACCAGGATATGCCGAAGAAGGAATATGTCCCGTTGCCCAGGATCAGCAGCGCGGTGCCAGCCACCAGCAGGCCCGCCAGGGAGCCAATGATGACCGCTTTGGGGCCGGCCCGGTCGTCGAGTAGTCCGCCCACGAGTGCGCCGACAGCGGCGACGACGTTGCCGAAGATGGCGAAAAAGATGACCTGCTTGAGGTCGAAGCCGAAGGTGCCGGCGGCGATCACCCCGCCGAAGGTGAACACGGCGGCGAGGCCGTCGCGGAAGATGGCGCTGGCCAGCAGGAAGTAGATGGTGTGCGGGCTGGTTCGGTAGATGGCCTTGATCCGGCGTGCCAGCAGTCCATAGGAGGCGAAGAAGCCCAGTCTGTCCTGCCGGACGATGGGCACTTCGGGCACGGCAACCAAGACCGGGACGGCGAAGACCAGCAGCCAAAGCGCCGAGAAGATGGCGACCAGTCGGATGTTCAGGCTGTCCTCGGTGGAGGCGCCGAACCACTCGATGCTCGGCTGGACGAACAGCTGCAGGACGATCAGCAGCGCCACGATGCCGCCGAGGTAGCCGGAGGCCCAGCCGAAGCCACTGATTTTGCCGATGTTGGCCGGCGTCGAGATCTGGGCGAGCATGGCGTTGTAATTGACGCCGGCGAACTCGAAGAAGATATTGCCGAGGGCGATCAGGGTGACCCCCAGCAGCAGGAATTCCGGCCGCGGGAAGACAAAGAAGCACAGCCCGGTGAGCAGCGCAACGGCGGCGGTGTTCACGCCCAGCCAGAGCTTGCGGCGGCCGCCGGCGTCGGACCGCTGTCCGGTGACCGGGGCGAGCACCGCGATGGCGGCGCCGGCGATGGCCAGGGCGGTGCCGAGGACCGCGGAGGCCTCGTCCTCGCCGCCGAAGGCCTTGGACGTCAGGTACACGGTGAAGACGAAGGTCGTCATCACGGCGTTGAACGCGGCAGAGCCCCAGTCCCACGCGGCCCAGGCCAGGATGCGTCCCCTCCCGGCGGGCTGGCGTCCGGAACCAAGTTCGGACGCCGGTGCGGCCTCGGGAGCGGTGGCGGAATTCATAGCCCTGATGTTAGCCGTCCCCGCCGCCCGGACCGGGATGAAACGGGCAGAAAAGAATTTGTACACGCTTGGTAAACTGTTCGGACTGAACCTAACCACATGCGCCGCCTGCTCCAACTTTTTGATAACCGAATTCCTGACGTTGCGGAGATACCAGTGATCACAGTCCTAGCCGTGCACTTCGCTGTGGCTCTTGTGGCGCCGTTTCTCTTCCGCCGGGTTGGCAGGAATGCGTTCTACGCACTGGCGGCGGTCCCCGCGGGCTCGTTCCTCTGGCTGATCCTGCAGCACGACGCCGTGTACGCGGCCCCGGACGCCCCCGCCCTGCTGGTCCCCTGGATTCCCGACCTCGGCCTGGAGCTGGCCTTCCGGATGGATGCCCTGGCCTGGGTGATGTCCCTCTTGATCCTGGGCGTCGGGGCGCTGGTCCTGGTCTACTGCGCCCGGTACTTCAAGAACAAGGACAGCAACCTGGGCGGCTTCGGGGCGCAGCTGTTGGCCTTCGCCGGGGCGATGTTCGGGCTGGTCACCGCGGACGACCTGCTCCTCATGTTCATCTTCTGGGAGCTCACCACCGTCCTGTCCTACCTGCTGATCGGCTACGCCCGGACCCGCCTGGCCGCCCGCCGCTCCGCGCTGCAGGCCCTGATCGTCACCACCGCCGGCGGCCTGGCCATGCTGGTGGGCCTGATCATGCTCGGATCCTTCGCCGGCACCTACCGGATCTCGGCCCTGCTGCAGCAGGCGCCGGAGCTGGTGGCCGGCCCCGCCGCGCCGGCGGTGGCCACCGCCGTCGTGCTGGTGCTGGTAGGGGCCATCACCAAGTCGGCGCTGGTGCCCTTCCACTTCTGGCTGCCGGGCGCCATGGCGGCCCCCACCCCGGTCAGCGCGTACCTGCACGCCGCGGCGATGGTGAAGGCCGGCATCTACCTCGTGGCGCGGCTGGCGCCCGGGTTCGCCGGGACGGACACCTGGCTGCCGGTGGTGCTGGGCCTGGGCCTGGCCACCATGCTGGTGGGCGGCTACCGGGCGCTGCGCCAGACGGACATCAAACTCATCCTCGCCTACGGCACCGTCAGCCAGCTCGGCTTCCTGAGCATGGTGGTGGGCCTCGGGCAGCCCGACGCCGCCCTGGCCGGGATCGCCCTGCTGCTGGCCCACGGGCTGTTCAAGGCCACCCTGTTCCTTGTGGTCGGCATCATCGACCATCAGGCCGGCACCCGCGACATCCGCAAGCTCTCCGGTGTGTTCCGGTCCTCCCGGGCGCTCGGCGTCGTGGCCGTGATCGGCGCCGCCTCGATGGCCGGGGTGCCCCCGCTGGCCGGGTTTGTGGCCAAGGAGTCCGTTTTCGAGGCCTTCGTGCACCACGCCGGGTCCGGGCCCTGGGGAGTGGTGGTCCTGGCCGGCGTCGTCGTCGGGTCGATCCTGACCTTCGCCTACAGCGCGCGCTTCCTCTGGGGCGCGTTCGCGGTCAAGGACGGCGTCCCGGTCACCCGGTTCAAGGCCATCAAGCCCGCCTTCCTGGCCGCGCCCGCAGTGCTGGCCGTCCTCACGGTGGCCTACGGGCTGTGGCCCGCGCCGGTGGACGGCTGGATCCAGCCCTACGCCGCGCTGTTCGCCGGTGAGGACGCCCACGACGCCGGGCACCTCGCCCTCTGGCACGGAATCACGCCGGCGCTGGGCCTGACCGCCGTGACCTTCGCCCTCGGACTGGCGATGTACTACGGCCGCGGCGCCGTCGCCCAGGCCCAGGAGCTGGTTCCGGGCTGGATCAACGGCGACCGCGCCTACCAGCAGACCATCGGCGCGCTCGACGACGCCGCCGTGTGGGTCACCGGCCGCACCCAGCGCGGTTCGCTCTACTTCTACCTGGCCGTCATCCTCAGCGTGGCCTTCCTGCTCCCGCTGACCGCCATCCTGCTCGCGGGCAAGCCCCTCCCGGCGGACCTCTACGTCATCGACCCGGGGTCCCCGCTGCAACTGGTGGCCGGAGCCGGCATCGTGGTCGGCGCCCTCGCCGCGGTCCGCGCCAACAAGCGGTTCCTGGCCGTCCTGATGGTCTCCGTCACCGGCTACGGCATCGCGCTGATGTTCGCACTGCAGGGCGCCCCGGACCTCGCGCTGACCCAGATGCTGGTGGAAACCATCATCCTGGTGGCGTTCGTGCTGGCCATGCGCAGCCTCCCGGCCGAACTCCGGGACCGCACCGGCGGCCGGTACCGCGTGGTCAGGATCATCATCGGCGCCGGCTTCGGCCTGACCATGATCTTCGTGGCGATCTACGCCCTCGGTGCCCGGGTCGCCACGCCGGTCTCGCTGGACTTCCCGCGGCTGGCCTACGACGGCGGCGGCGGGCTCAACGTCGTCAACGTCACCCTGGTGGACATCCGGGCCTGGGACACCTTCGGCGAGATCTCCGTGCTGGCCCTTGCCGCCACCGGCGTCGCCAGCCTCATCTTCGTCCGCGGCCGTGGCGACCGGATCCGGTCCTCCGGCTCGGTCGTCGAGGGCACGGTGGGCCGCCTGGCCGCCCCCGCGCACAGCCGCGACGGCGCCGCGCTGGCCCTGAGCCGCCGGTTCGCGGCGTCCACCAAGGACGCCTGGCTGGTGGCCGGCCGGACCCTCGCCCCCGAGCGGCGTTCCATCATCTTCGAGGTGGTGACCCGCCTGGTGTTCCACTCGATGATCGTCTTCTCGATCTACCTGCTGCTGGCCGGGCACAACCTGCCCGGCGGCGGCTTCGCCGGCGGCCTGATGGCCGGGCTGGCGCTGACCATCCGCTACCTGGCCGGCGGCCGGTTCGAGCTGCGCGAGGCCGCGCCGCTGAGCGCCGGCGCGCTGCTGGGTATCGGCCTGGCGACGGCGGCCGTGTCCGGGGTGGCGCCGCTGCTCCTGGGCGGCGAGGTCTTCCAAAGCGCCATCGTCCAACTCTGGCTCCCGGTCTTCGGTGACATCAAGTTCGTCACCTCCACCATCTTCGACATCGGCGTCTACATCGTCGTCGTCGGCCTGGCCCTGGACGTGCTCCGCAGCCTCGGCGCCGAAATCGACGAACACTTCGAAGAGCAGTCGGACGCGGCCGCCGGAACCACCCCCGGGGGGAATGCATGAGCGTCAACCTGACCCTGCTGACCGTGATGGGGGTGCTGTACGCCTGCGGCATCTACCTGCTCCTGGAGCGCAGCCTCACCCGGGTGCTGCTGGGCCTGATGCTGCTGGCGAACGCCACCAACCTGCTCATCCTCACCACGGGCGGCTACGCCGGCCTGGCCCCGCTGTTCGCCAAGGACACCGATCCCGGCGCCTACAGCGACCCGCTGCCGCAGGCGTTGATCCTGACCTCGATCGTGATTTCCTTCGCCGTGACCGCGTTCATGCTCGGCATCATCTACCGCACCTGGGTGCTGGCCCGGCAGGACGAGATCCAGGACGACGCCGAGGACCTCCGCGTCGCCGAGACGCCCAGCTTCGACGCCGAGGACGACGCCGTCATCCCCGAGGAAACCTCCGAATTCCCGTTGCCCGCCGTCGAGCCCGACGCCGGCGGGACCATCCTGGCCGGCGCCCGCCAGATGCCGGCCAGCGAAGCCGCGGCAGAGGAACGGCCCGGCTCCCGCACCACCGCCCCGAACCAGGAAGGAGGGTCCGAGTGAACATCGCCAGCTTTGCCCCGCTCGCCGTCGTCCTCCCCATCTTGGGCGCCGCCCTGACCTTCCTGCTGATCCGGCACTCCCGGGCGCAGCGGACGGTCAGCATCGCGCTGCTCTCCGTGACCCTGCTGCTCGAGTGCTGGCTGCTGGCCTCCGTCTGGGAGGGCGGCACGGCGGCGGTGAGCATCGGCGGCTGGCTGCCGCCGTGGGGGATCGTGCTGGTGGTGGACCAGTTCTCCTCGCTGATGCTGGTGGTCTCCTCCGCCGTGAGCCTGGCCGTGCTGGTCTATGCGACCGGGCAGGGCATGGCCGACGGCGACAGCGACGCCCCGGTCTCGATCTTCCACCCCACCTACCTGATCCTGGTGGCCGGGGTGTCCAACGCCTTCCTCTCCGGAGACTTGTTCAACCTCTACGTGGGCTTTGAGATCCTGCTGACGGCCAGCTACGTGCTGATGACCCTCGGCGGCACCGGGCCCCGGATCCGCGCCGGCGTGACCTACGTGGTGGTTTCTGTGGTCTCCTCGGTGCTGTTCCTGATCGCCATCGCGATGATCTACGGCGCCACCGGCACCATCAACATGGCGGACCTGGCCATGAAGCTGGGGGACCTGGACCAGGGAACCCGGAACCTGCTGCACGTGCTGCTGCTCGTGGCGTTCGGGATCAAGGCCGCCGTCTTCCCGCTCTCCTTCTGGCTGCCCGACTCCTACCCGACCGCCCCCGCCCCGGTTACGGCGGTGTTCGCCGGCCTGCTCACCAAGGTGGGCGTCTACGCGATCGTCCGCACCGAGACGCTGCTCTTCCCCGGCGACACCTTCAACTCCCCGCTGATGGTGGTGGCGCTGCTGACCATGGTGGTGGGGATCCTGGGCGCGCTCGCGCAAAGCGACATCAAACGTCTGCTCTCCTTCACCCTGGTCAGCCACATCGGCTATATGGTGTTCGGGCTGGCGATGTCCTCGGTGGCCGGCCTGGGCGCCGCGGTGTTCTACGTGGCGCACCACATCACCATCCAGACCAGCCTCTTCCTGGTCACCGGGCTGATTGAACGCCGCGCCGGCAGCTCCTCCGTGGACCGGGTGGCGGGCCTGGCCAAGCTCTCCCCGCTGCTGGCCGTGCTGTTCTTCATCCCGGCCATGAACCTCGCCGGGATCCCTCCGCTCTCCGGCTTCCTGGGCAAACTGGGCCTGCTCCAGGCCGGCGTCCTGCTCGGCACCCCGCTGGCGTACGCGCTGGTGGCCGGCGGCGTCCTGACCAGCCTCCTGACCCTGCTGGCCATCGCCCGTGTCTGGAACCGTGCCTTCTGGCGCAAGCCCGAGGACGCCGAGCACCCGGACCCGGTGCTGCTCGCCGCCCCGGGCGGTGAGTCCCAGGGAACCGGCGGGGCCGGGACATCCTCCGCACGCCACACGGTGAGCCTGCTGCCGCGCACCATGGTCGGTTCCACTCTGGCGCTGGTCATCCTCGGCGTGGCCCTGACCGTGTTCGCCGGGCCGCTGTTCCGCCTCTCCGGCCAGTCCGCGGCCGAGATGCTGGACCGGTCCTCCTACATCCACGCGGTCCTCGGCGACGAGGTCACGGTCCCGGCCCCGCCGCAGCCCGTGGCCCAGGGAGGCGGCAAATGACCCGCAAACGCATCTCGCTGCGCCAGGAACTGCCGCTGCTGGTCTGGCTGGTGATTGTCTGGGGCGCCCTCTGGCAGGACTTCAGCGCCGGCAACCTGCTCTTCGGGGCGCTGATCGCTGTGTTCGTGGCCCGGTTGTTCTACCTGCCGCCGGTGGAATTGGGCGGACGGTTCAACGTGCTGCGCGCCGTCCCCTTTGGCCTGGTGTTCCTCGGCAAGGTGGTCGCGGCGAGCTTCCAGCTGCTCTACCTCGCCGTGGTGCGCGGGCCCCGGGTGGTCAGCGCCATCGTCGCGGTCCCGCTCCGCAGCCACTCGGATCTCCTGGTCACCGCCACCGGCCACGTCATCTCGCTGATTCCGGGCTCCCTGGTCGTGGAGGTGGACAGGGGTACGTCCACGCTCTATATCCACGGCATCAACGTCCGCGACGCCGAGGACGCCGCCAGGCTCCGCAAGGACGTCCGGGACACTGAGGCCGGCCTGATCCGGATCATGGGCTCCCCGGAGGAAGTTTCCGCCCTCAAACAGGAGGCAGCCGCATGATGCCGATCGTCCTGGCCGTGACCGCCGTGATTCTGTCCCTCGCGGCGGGCGGCGCCATCATCCGGATCGCCCGAGGGCCTTCGCTGCTGGACCGCGTGCTCGCCACCGACGTGCTGCTGGCCATCCTGGGCGCCGCGCTGTGCATCGACATGGCCGTCAACCGGCACCTGAACAACCTGATGCTGCTGGTGGCGATCTCGATCATCGGCTTCGTCGGGTCCGTGACCGTGGCCCGCTTCGTAGCCGACCGCAGGAGGCACCCCCATGAATCCTGAGACCTTCTCCGGGGATACGGTGATCGACGCCGTGTCCGCCGTGTTCATGGTGGTGGGTGCACTGATGTCCCTCGGCGCCGCGATCGGCCTGCTCCGCTTCCCGGACCTGATGAGCCGGATGCACGCCGCCACCAAGCCGCAGGTCCTGGGCCTGTTCCTGCTGCTGTGCGCCGTGGGCCTGCAGATGCGCACCTGGTGGGTGTGGCCGGTGCTGGTGGTCGCGTGGATCTTCCAGCTGCTGACCGTCCCGGTCTCCGCGCACATGGTGGGCCGCGCCGGCTACCGCACCAAGCACCTCCACCCGGAGTTGCTGAGCGCGGATGAGCTCGAAGCGGTGGTGCAGCAGGCCGCCGGGGAACGCGGCTTCAACGAGGACGGGGAGCCCCGCCGGGACTGATGCCCGGGGGACTCCCCGTCGGAGTCCGGTGGTGCGGTGCGCCTAGACGATGTCCTGGGTCTTGGCGAAGCGAGTGATGGCCCGCTGCGTGCCGCGGTTGGCGAGGACCTGGATGACGGCGCTCACCGAGGCCGAGATCAGCGCGAAGGTCAGGGCCTGGCGCAGCGTGGTGGGGACGTCGTCGTCGTGGCCCTTCGGCGGCTTGTTGCCGGTGGTCTTCTCCCAGACGGTGTCCACGAGCTTGGTGCCGACGAGACCGGCGACCAGGCTGATGCCGGTGCCGAGCAGTTTGATGACAATGTTCATTTCGTGCTCCTTGCGGGTGGAAACAGGACTGCCCCTAGCCTACTGGCACACCGGTCCGGGGCGGACGCCCCTGTCCGCCGCGCGCCGCCCGGCCTACCGTCGGGCATGGACAGAGACCGGGGCGCACCCTGGGCGCCGTTCCAGCTGGCGGCCGGCTGCTGCTCGATCGCGTTCGTGGTGCTGCTGGTGCTGGCCCTTGTGCTGGACTTCATCGCGCCGCCGCCGGTCGACGGGGCCGTGCCGACGCTTGAGTTCATCGCCCGCAACAAGCCCGTCTACGTCGCCGAGCAGCTGCTTTGGACGGTCCCGAACATCCTGGCGGTGCCCGTCTTCGCTGCGCTGTTCCTGGCGTGCGCTCCGGCGGCAGAGGGACTGGCACGGGGCCTGGCGCTGGGCGGCGCCCTGGTGGGCGGGCTGTCCTGGGCGCTGATCCTCGCCATCCCGGTTACCAGCCGCGGCTCTCTGGTGCTGGTCTACCTCAGCGACCGGTACGCCGGGGCGGCCGACGACGCCGCGCGGCAGCGGATCAGCGCCGCCGCCGAGGCGGTGATCGCCGAGAACAACACACCCGCCGTCGCCGGGGTGCTTTCCGCGGCGGGCATTCTCCTCATGTCCGTGGCCATGGTGCGGGCAGGGCTCTCCCGGGCGGTGGGCTGGCTGGGCATCGGCGCCGGTGCCCTGGGGCTGCTCGCGGAGGCGCTGCGGTACCTCGTCCCGGCGCTCTACGGCGGCTACGGCCTCCTGATGTGGGCGTGGTTCGTGGCGGCCGGGATCGTGCTGATCCGGCTCGGCAGGGAGGGGAGGCGGGCCCCGGCGGCGCGGGTGTAAACTGGGCCAGCCCACACGGGCGACATTCATAACGACAGGGGAGCGCCGCCGTCGGACCCTTCCGGAGGAATCCGGGAACCGTAGGTGGGCGCTGAGAGTGCGGACAGCCGCAGACCCTCGAACCTGATCCGGTTAGTACCGGCGCAAGGGAGTCGAGTTCTCAGGGTGTCCGGAACACGCGGCAGCGGCCGCCGTGGCCGGAATACCCTCCCCTCCTGTACCTCAGGAGGACGACATGACCGATATTTCCACCCCCCGCACCACAGCGGCCGGCAAAAAGAGCTGGCGCGTGGTCGACATTGTCCTGGCGGCGCTGATCGCGATTGCCGGCGGCGTCATCTTCTGGGCCTGGGACCAGGGCTCCAACGTGGTGTCCGTCCCGCTCACCGCCGTCTACCCGCCCCTGACCGGCCTCTACGCCGGCGGCTGGATGATCCCCGCGGTCCTCGGCATGCTGGTGGTCCGCAAGCCCGGCGCCGCGCTGTTCTGCGAGGCCGTCGCCGCCACCGGCGAGCTGATCATGGGCTCCCAGTACGGCACCACCGTGCTGATCTCGGGCATCCTGCAGGGCCTCGGCGCGGAGCTGGTCTTCGCCGCCTTCCGCTACAGCAAGTTCAACCTCCCGGTCTCCCTGCTCGCCGGCGCCGGCGCGGGCCTCTTCTGCGGCCTGAACGACTGCTTCCTGCCCTGGGGCTGGAACATCGCCTTCGAGGCCGGGGACAAGGCCGCCTACATCGTCTTCTGCGCCATCTCCGGTGCCGTGATCGCCGGCGGCCTGGCTTGGATCGCCACCCGCGGCCTGGCCCGGACCGGGGTGCTGGCCTCCTTCGCCTCCCGCAAGGCGGCCACCGAACCCGTCTTCTCCTGACACCCGCGCGCATGAACGCCGACGACGTCCGCCCCGCCGCGGTCACCGCCCGCGGCTGGGGCTGGCGGCACGCCGGACGGTCCCGGCCCGCCATCAGCGGACTGGACCTGGACATCAGCCCGGGCGAACGCGTCCTGCTGCTGGGACCTTCCGGCGCCGGTAAGTCGACCCTGCTGCACGCCCTGGCCGGGGTGCTCGGCGAGGGCGGCGGCGCGGACGCGGACGCCGACGACGCCGACGAGACCGGCAGCCTGCTCATCGACGGGGCCCCACCCCGGGACCGCCGCGGACGCGCCGGGCTGGTGCAGCAGGACCCGGAGACCCAGGTGGTGCTTTCCCGGGTGGGTGACGACGTCGCGTTCGGGGCGGAGAACCTCGCCGTCCCGCCCGCGGAGATCTGGGCCCGGGTAGGGGAGGCGCTCGACGACGTCGGGCTCGGATCCCTGCCCCTGGGCCACCCGACGTCTGCCCTCTCCGGCGGGCAGAAGCAGCGGCTGGCCCTGGCCGGCATCCTCGCGATGCGGCCCGGGCTCCTGCTGCTGGACGAACCCACCGCGAACCTCGACCCCGCCGGTGTGCTGGAGGTCCGCGACGCCGTGGGCCGCTGCCTGGACCGGACCGGCGCCACCCTGGTGGTGGTGGAACACCGGGTTTCCGTGTGGAAGGACCTGGTGGACCGGATCGTGGTGCTGCAGCCCGGCAGCGCGGGCGAATCCGCCGTACTGCTGGACGGGCCGCCGGACCGGGTGCTGGCCGAGGCGCGGGAGATGCTGATCGCCGCCGGGGTCTGGGTCCCGGGCCACGTGCCGGCCACCCGCGCCCGGAGCGCCGGCGACACCGGGCAGGGTCCGGAACCCGGCTTCGAAGCGGGCCGGCTGTTGCTGGCCGCAGAGTCCCTGGCCGTGTCCCGCGACCGTCCCCGCCGGGGCGGCCTGCGGACCCGCTTCCGCGCCGTGCCGCCCGTGCCGGTGCAGGAGGGTATCGCCGCGCAGGTCCGTGCGGGGCGCGCGCTCACCATCACCGGGCCCAACGGCGCCGGGAAATCGACCTTCGCCCTGACCCTCGCCGGGCTGCTGGCCCCGGTGGCCGGGACCGTGTCCGCTACCACCGACCTCAGCGCCGGCGCGGGCATCGACCCCTATGCCTGGAAGGCGCAGCAGCTGATCCCGCGGATCGGCACGGTCTTCCAGGAACCCGAACACCAGTTCGTGACCGGCCGGGTGCTGGACGAACTGACCTTCGGGCCGCGGCAGCTGGGCCGCGGCGCGGACCGGGTGGACGAACTGCTGGAGCGGCTGCGGCTGCGGGACCTGGTGGACGCCAACCCCTACACCCTCTCCGGCGGCGAGAAGCGGCGCCTGTCCGTGGCTACCGTGCTGGCCGCCCACCCGCAGGTCCTGGTCCTCGACGAACCCACGTTTGGCCAGGACGCCAACACCTGGGCCGAGCTGGCCTCCTTCCTCTCCGAACTCCTGGACGCCGGCACCGCCGTCGTCTCCGTCACCCACGACGCCGAATTCAGTGACGTCCTCGGCGGCGACGAGCTCAAGCTGCAGGGGGTGGCGGCATGAGGGAAGCCCTGACCCTGGAGGGAAACCGCGCCCTGCTGGCCCGCGCCAACCCGCTGGCCAAGTTCTCCGGCGTCGTGCTGGTCACCGTGGCGCTGGCCCTGTCCATCGACTGGGTCTCCGCGTCCGTGGCGCTGGCCTTCGAGGTGCTGCTCTTCCCGCTGGCCGGGCTCACCCCCGCCCTGCTCTGGCGCCGCGGCTGGCCGCTGATCCTGGCCGCTGCCCTGGGCGGCTGGAGCACCGCCATCCTCGCCCCGGACCGTGGCCGGATCCTGCTGGACGTGGGGCTCTGGTCCATCAGCGAGGGCTCACTCCAGCTGGGCCTCGGCTTCCTGCTGCGCGGCCTCGCGATCGCGCTGCCGGCCGTGCTGCTGATGAGCTGCACCGACCCCACGGACCTGGCCGACGCCCTCGCGCAGCAGGCGAAGCTGCCGCACCGGTTCGTGCTGGGCACCCTCGCGGCGATGCGGCTGGTGGGACTCATGGCGGAGGAATGGCAGACCATCGGGATGGCCCGGCGGGCCCGCGGCGTGGGCTCGCACGGCAGCCCGGCGCAACGGCTCAGGGCCATGCTGGGGCAAAGCTTCGGGCTGCTGGTCCAGGCGGTCCGGCGGGCGTCGCGGCTGGCGGTGACCATGGAGGCGCGCGGCTTCGGCGGTGCCCGGCGGACCTGGGCCCGGCAGGCTCGTTTCACCGGGTTGGATGTGTGGGTGGTCTTGGGCGGCGTGGTGATCGCCGGGTCGGCAGTAGCCGCCGCCGTCGCCGCAGGGACCTGGAACATGGTGTTCCTCGGCCAGCAGTGACCAGCGCGATTTATCGCACCATCCGACTAGGGGTGTGACGTTACGCGCTTTGAAGCGCATCCGGAGGCGGTCGGTAACTCATGTGTGATATTTCTTGGGTATGACGCTTCCCACTGCAGAACACCTCGGCACGGTCCTCAAGGACGCACGCGGCGAAAAGGGCTGGACCCAGGGCAAACTTGCCGCAGAGCTTGGCACCAGCCAGAGCGCCGTCGCCCGGATGGAACAGGGCAAGCAGAACCTGAGCCTGAAGATGATCCAGCGCCTGGAGTCCATCTTCGGCCGCACCATCGTCAAGGTGGGCCGGCCCCAGATGACCCACCTGCGCGTGGAGGGCGGCCACACCCTCTCCGGCGCCGTGGACGTCAACAGCAGCAAGAATGCCGGCGTCGCCCTGCTCTGCGCCAGCCTGATCAACCGCGGCACCACGGTACTGCGCCGGCTGGCCCGGATCGAGGAGGTCAACCGGATCGTCGAGGTGCTGACCAGCATCGGCGTCGAGTGCACCTGGCTGAACGCCACCGACCTGCAGATCCGCCGCCCCGCCGTCCTGGACCTCGACGGCATGGACGTCGACGCAGCCCGCCGCACCCGCAGCGTCATCATGCTGCTGGGCCCGCTGCTGGACGAGTCCGCCGAGTACCGGCTCCCCTACGCCGGCGGCTGCGACCTGGGCACCCGGACCGTGGAGCCGCACATGCAGGCGCTGCGCCAGTTCGGCCTCCGCGTGGAGGCCACCTCCGGCTTCTACACCGTCCAGGCGCCGCCCGCCGACGGCGAGAACCGCTCCTTCGTCCTCAGCGAGCGGGGCGACACGGTCACCGAGAACGCCATCATGGCTGCCGCCCACCGTCGCGGCACCACGGTCATCCGCAACGCCAGCCCCAACTACATGGTCCAGGACCTCTGCTTCTACCTGCAGCGCCTGGGCGTGGAGATCGACGGCGTCGGGACCACCACGCTGAAGATTGTCGGCCGGCCCGCGGTGGACGTGGACATCGAGTACTTCCCCTCCGAGGACCCGATCGAGGCGATGAGCCTGATCACGGCCGGCATCGTGACCAACTCCGAGGTCACCATCCGCCGCGTGCCGATCGAGTTCATGGAGATCGAGCTGGCCACCCTGGAGCAGATGGGCCAGCGGCTGGAGGTCTCCGCCGAATACGTGGCGCGCAACGGCCGGACCCGGCTGGTGGATGTCACTACCCGGCCCTCCGAGCTGAAGGCGCCCGAGGACAAGATCCACCCCATGCCGTTCCCGGGCCTGAACATCGACAACCTGCCGTTCTTCGCCGTGATCGCCGCCAACGCGCAGGGCCAGACCATGATCCACGACTGGGTCTACGAGAACCGCGCCATCTACCTGACCGAACTGAACCGGCTCGGCGCGCAGGTGCAGCTGCTGGACCCGCACCGGATCTACGTCAACGGCCCCACCAAGTGGCGCGCCGCCGAGGTGGGGTGCCCGCCGGCCCTCCGCCCTGCCGCCTGCCTGCTGCTGGCCATGCTGGCCGCCCGGGGCGTGTCCGAGCTGCGCAACATCTACGTGATCGAGCGCGGGTACGAGGATCTGGCCGAGCGGCTGAACACCATCGGCGCGAAGATCGAGTACTTCCAGGACTAAAGACCCCCGGCGCACAATGGGGTATGCGCACCTTCGGCGTCGAAGAGGAACTGCTGATCGTGGACCCCGTCAGCGGGGTGCCGCTGGCGCTCGCGGACGCCATGCTGCGCGGGCTCGTCCGGGGCCCGGAGACCGGCGAGGGCCATTCCGGCTTCAGTTTCGAGCTCAAGCTCGAACAGATCGAAACCCAGACGCTGCCGTGCCGGGAGCATGACGCCCTGCTGCGGCAGATTCGTCGGGCCCGCCGGACCGCCGACGACGCCGCCCGGGTGCACGGCGCCCGGGTCGCGGCACTGGCCACCTCGCCGCTGGCCGCACCCACCCACACCACCCCCAAACTGCGCTACGCCACGATGCAGCGGCGGTTCGGCCTCACCGTCCAGGAGCAGCTCACCTGCGGGCTGCACGTCCACGCCGCCATCGACTCGCCCGAGGAGGGGGTGGCGGTGCTGGACCGGATCCGGGACAAGCTGGCTGTGCTGATCGCCCTCAGCGCCAACTCCCCGTACTGGAACGGGATGGAAACGGGGTTCGAGAGCTACCGCACCCAAGCCTGGAACCGCTGGCCCGCTGCCGGTCCGACGATGGTCTTCGGCAGCCATGCGGCCTACCGCAGGGTGGTGTCGCGGCTGCTGGACAGCGGCGTGCTCTTCGATGAGGGCATGGTGTACTTCGACGCGCGGCTGGCCCGGAACCATCCCACCGTGGAGATCCGGGTGGCGGACGTGTGCCTGCGCGCGGAGGACGCGGCGCTGCTGGCGGTGCTGGTGCGGGCGCTGGTGGAGACCGCCTCGCGCGAGTGGTACGACGGCGTGGACCCGGCGCCGGTGCCGACCGTGCTCTTGAGGATGGCGGCCTGGCAGGCGAGCAACTGCGGGCTGTCCTCCGAGCTGCTGGACTTCGGGACCTTCCGGCCCCGCCCCGCGGCCGAGGTGGTGAACGCCCTGGTGGACTACCTCGCCCCGGTCCTGGCGGATCAGGGCGAGCTCGGCGTGGTGCGCGCCGGGGTGGCCAGGATCCTGGCGGAGGGCACCGGTGCGGAGCTGCAGCGCCGCGCCGGGCTCGGCGCCGTCGTCGGCGAGGCGGTGCGGACCACGGTCGGCGGGGACGTGCCCGACGCCGGCACCGCTACCGGTCCGCTGCCGGCACTGGCACCCGTCCGCCGGTTCTAGGCCGTACGTTCCACGCCGCCGCCGGGGATTACTGGATCCGCGCCAGCGCCTGGCCAAGGTCCCGGATCAGGTCCTCCGCGTCCTCCAGTCCGACGGAGAGACGCACCACGCCGTCGCTCAACCCGATAGCGGCCCGCCCCTCCGGACCCATGGCCCGGTGCGTGGTGGTGGCCGGGTGCGTGATCAGCGATTTCGAGTCGCCCAGGTTGTTGGAGATGTCGATGATCCGCAGCCCGTCCAGCAGCCCGAAGGCGGCATCCTTGGCGGACCGGCCGGCCGGGGACGCCAGTTCGAAGGTCAGCACGGTCCCGCCGGACTTCATTTGCTTGGCGGCCAGCTCGTGCTGCGGGTGGGAGGCCAGGAGCGGGTACTTCACCCAAGTCACGGCCTGCTGCGCCTCGAGCCACTCTGCCAGCCGCAGCGCCGAGGCGGAGGCGTGGTTGACCCGCAACGACATGGTTTCCAGGCCCTTGGTCAGCACCCAGGCGTTGAAGGCGGACAGCGCGGGTCCGGTGTGGCGCATCAGTTGCCGGACCGGGCCCTCGATGAACTCCTTGCTGCCCAGGATCGCGCCGCCCAGCACCCGGCCCTGGCCGTCGATGTGCTTTGTGCCGGAGTAGACCACCACGTCCGCGCCGAAGTCCGTGCAGCGCTGCAGCAGCGGGGTGGCGAAGACGTTGTCCACCACCACGGTGGCGCCGGCGGCGTGCGCCAGCCCGCTCACGGCGGCGATGTCCACGATCTCCTGCATCGGGTTCGACGGCGACTCGAAGAACACGGCGGTGGCCGGCGTCGAGAGCGCGTCACGCCACTGGTCGAGGTCCGGGCCGTCGACGAAGACGGTCTCCACGCCCCAGCGCGGCAGGATCTCGTTCAGGATCACGAAGCAGGATCCGAACAGGGACCGGGCGGCGACCACCCTGTCACCGGCCCCAAGCAGCGCGCCGAGAGCGGTGAACACCGCGGACATGCCCGACGCCGTCGCGAAGCACGCCTCGGTGCCCTCGAGCAGGCGGAGCCGCTCCTGGAAGGTGGCCACCGAGGGGTTGCCGTAGCGGGAGTAGACGAACCGCTCGTCCTCGCCGGTGAAGGCCCGCTCCGCGGCGGCGGCGGATTCGTAGACGAAGCCGGAGTTGAGGAAGATCGGCTCGGTGGTTTCCTGGAAGCCGGTCCGGTCCAGGCCGCCACGGACGGCCTGGGTGTCCGGGTTCCAGTCCGCGGCCTCGGGATTGAAACTCATGCGGTGCGGGTCCCGTCGGTCGGCAGGCCCACGTTTTTCCAGCCGTTGACGCGGCGGACGCCGGCCTCATCCGGCTGGCCCTCAAAGCCGTCCAGCACGTTGTAGACGGTGAATCCCGCCGCCGTCGCAGCCCCTGCCGCCGCGACGGAGCGGGCCCCGGACCGGCAGAGGAAGAGCAGTTCGGCGTCGGCCGGGACGCGCTGCCGGAGCTCGTCCAGGAAGTCCTCGTTCGGCACGCCGCCGGCCCGGGTCCACTCGATGAATACCGGCTCCGCGGCCGCCCCGCCGGTCACCGGGACGCCGATCTGGGCCCACTCGGCCCGGGTGCGGACGTCCACCAGCACCGCGCCGGACTGCAGCCGTTCCCAGGTTGCCTGCGGGGTCAGGTCCCCGGCGTAGCTCATGCCCCCGCCTGCCCTTCGGATTCCAGCCCTTCGGATTCCAGACCGTCGACGGCGCGGGCCACCGCGGCGTCCGCCTCCGCGACGGCGGCCGGCAGCACCAGTGCCTGCGCCACGATCACCGATGTGCCATTGAAGGTTGCGGCCGGGCTGCCGTGCAGCACATACCCCTCGGCAAGGGCGGCCGAGATCCGCTCGCAGAAGCTGCGGTCGTCTGGGCCGGTCAGCAGCCGGTAGGCCAGCCGCTCCGCGGGCGCTGCGGCCTGCGCGGGAGGGTTGGCCGGGGTGCCGGTTCCGGGGGCGGGGACTGGGGGCGGGGTCGCGTCGGACACGACAAACTCCTTACGTTCACGCTTGCAGCTCGAATGGTCGATTGCCGAGTAGTCACCTGAGGCACCCCGCCGCAAAAGGAGGGTTGCCGACCGGCCAGTCAGGGCTTGGCACCGGTTCTCATTACTCTGCAAAAAACCTAACACCCCGGGGCCCGCGCCCGCGCGTCGGCCCCGTCATGTTCGGTCACGGGAGGCCGTCCGCCGTAGGCCGACCGAGTATCGCGCCCGTCGTGATCGAGTACAAAAAGCCAGTTCCGTCCGCGGTGGCCGAATGCTTTTCGGGTATTGCCTACTCGGGTTTTCCGATAGGGGCGTCACGTTTACTGAAGTGGCAGTCCAAGGTCTCCGCTGGGTCTCCACATACCGCATACGCCTTTTCAGCACCCGCTGCGCGGCCGCTTCCGGCCGTATGCGCAGTGCCGCTGGCGCATGGGTTTTGACGTCTCCGCCGGGATACCGCGGACCGGTTCTTTGACAAGCAATCCTTCCCTCCAGAACCCGGCAGCCTCTGCCGGGCGGGTTGCAGATCCATCATTTTGTCCGGCGCAGCACTGGGGGCGGCCGGCACCTCGAAGAAGAACTGGAAAGATTCATGGTCTCGATTTACGTCTTGATAATCGTCTTGCTGATTGCGCTGCTGGTCGCAGCGGCGGTGGGGAAATCCTGGTTCCACCGCCGGCTGCGCCGTCCCGAACTTCTGCGCCGGATTTCCCTCGCCACCGGCGCGGTGCTGCTGCTGGCCAACGTCGCCGCCTTTGCCCTGGACGCCTCCGAGTTCTGGCAGACCGCCGACCTGACCGCCACCCTGGGCGGACTCACCGCCCTCGCCATCGCGCTGACCGCCCTGCGCACCGGTGGAAGCCCGGCCCGGCAGCCCCGCCGGGTGCTGGCCATCGGCGCCCACCCGGACGACCTGGAGCTGGCCTGCGGCGGAACGCTCGCCAAGTTCGTCGACTCCGGCCACGAGGTGCAGGGGCTGGTGATGAGCGACGGCAAGCGCGGCGGCAACGCCCTGGAGCGGTCGCTGGACGCCCAGCG
The DNA here is from genome assembly GCF_040702285.1 of Arthrobacter sp. NPDC080086. Taxonomy (NCBI): domain Bacteria; kingdom Bacillati; phylum Actinomycetota; class Actinomycetes; order Micrococcales; family Micrococcaceae; genus Arthrobacter; species Arthrobacter sp. NPDC080086. The sequence continues at coordinate 24,834 of NZ_JBFBKP010000029.1, read as the reverse complement.
CGGCGCCACGTTCATGGGCCTGACCGGCATGATCCATCACAACTTCACGGACACCGAGCTGCACCGCCACAGCCAGGAAATGGTGGGCGCCATCGAGCACGCGATCGTGCGCTTCAACCCGGACATCATCCTCACCCACTCCAACCACGACCAGCACCAGGACCACCAGGCGGTGCACCAGGCCACCCTGCGGGCCGCGCGGCAGCACCACTCGATCCTTTGTTACGAGAGCCCCTCGGCCACGCGGGAATTCAACCCCAGCGTCTTCGTGGACATTGACGACTACGTCGACGCCAAGGTCCAGGCGGTGAAGATGCACAGCGACCAGCTGGCCAAGCCGTACATGACGCCCGAACGGGTCCGCGGCATCGCCTCCTTCCGCGGCGGCCAGGCCCGCCGCCGGGTGGCCGAGGCCTATGAACCCGTCCGCCTGCTGAGCACCGAAATGGAGAAGCTGTGAAGCCGCGCGTGCTGGTCACCGGCGTCGGCGGCCCCGCCGGCCGTGCCCTCGCCGCGCAACTGACCGAACGTGGCATCCCGGTCCTCGGCACGGACATCCGCGACCTGGCCGAAGTCTCCGGGGTGCCGGTGGTCCGGGTACCCGCGGCCACGGATCCCGAGCTGGTGTCCGCGCTGCGCCGGCTGGTCGGCGCCGAGGGCATCAACCTCGTGATCCCCACGGTCAGTGAGGAACTGCCCCGCCTGGCCGCCTTCCGGGCCGGCTTTGGCCCGGACGTCCGCGTCATCATCGGGCCGACCGGCGCCGTCGCGCTCGCCGATGACAAGCTCTACACCGCCTGGCAGCTGCATTCTGCCGGCGTTCCGGTTCCCGCCTTCGGGGTTCCCCGGGACTTCCGCTGCGCGGAGGAGGCCATCGAGCTCCTGGGCGGACCCGTCGTCATCAAGCCCCGGGTGTCCCGGGGCGGCCGCGGCGTGACGGTGGTCCGGAGCGGCTCCGACGTCGACTGGGCCGGACTTCCCGGCGGCCTGATCGTCCAGGAATTCATCCCAGGCACCGAGTACGGGCCAATGGTCTTCGGAACCCCGGCGCACAACACCACACCGCCGTTCGCCGTCGTCGTGGAGAAAACCGCGCTCGCGCAGGGCGAGGTCGGCAACGCCCTTAGTACCCGCCGGGTGGAGGCGGGGGAGGCGAACGACGTCGGCAACCTGGCGATGAACGCCGTCCGTGCCCTGTCCCTCACCGGGCCGGTGGACCTCGACGTCCGGCGCCGGGCCGACGGCACCCCGGTGGTGCTCGAAATCAATGCCCGATTCGGGGCGAACAGCCAGCGCGCGCCGGAACTGCTCGACGCCGTCCTCGCCTCGTTCTCCCTCCCGGCCTTCAACCCGGCGTCATTCCGGCAGACGAGGGGAGCGTTCGCCCATGCCCTGGTATGAGAATCTCCTGGCCGGGCTGATGCCCGGCGCCCAGCTGCTGCTGGTGGTGCTCGGCATTCCGGTGCTGGTCTTCGGCCTCCTGAAGCTGCTGGTCCTGCCCCTGGCCCTCTGGTTCCAGGTGCAGGTGACCCGCCGCCGCCGCACCGGCCAGGGGACCCTGCTGAACGAGTGGCCGACCGTCTCGATCATCGTCCCGGCCTATAACGAGGCCACCGTGATCGAGAACTGCGTCCGCTCCATCCAGCTCACCACCTATGACCGGTACGAGGTGGTCCTGGTGGACGACGGGTCCACGGACAACACCCTGGAACTGATGCACGAGCTCGCCGCCGGGGACCCGAGGATCACGGTCCTGACCCAGGAGAACGCCGGTAAGGGCGCCGCGCTGAACCGCGGCCTGAACTACTCGACCGGCGAGGTCCTGATGTTCGTCGACGCCGACGGCATCTTCTCCCGCAGCACGGTCAAGCGGATGCTCCAGGGCTTCACGGACCGCCGGGTGGGCGCCGTCTGCGGCGACGACCGGCCGGTCAACCTCAACCGCGTCCAGACCCGGATGCTCGCGTTCATCAGCCACGTGGGTACCGGCCTGGTCCGGCGGGCACTGACGGTGATCGGCTGCCTGCCGATCGTCTCCGGCAACATCGGCGCGTTCCCGCGCTCGGTCCTGGCCGACGTCGGACCGTTCCGTGAGGACACCGTGGGGGAGGATCTGGAGCTGACCTGGCGGGTGCACCGGGCCGGGTACAACGTGGTGTTCGCGCCGAAGGCCCTGGTCTACGCCGAATCGCCGTCCACGGTGCACGCCCTCTGGCGGCAGCGGGTCCGGTGGGCCCGCGGGCTGCTGCAGACCATGCGGGTGCACAAGGACATGATCGGAAACCTGCGGCGCGGCCGGTTCGGCGCCTACCTGCTGTTCAACACCGTGACCATGGTGGCACTCCCGGTCCTGCAGCTGTTCCTCCTGCTGGACCTGCTGCTGCTGGTGGCCGGCGGCCGGAGCCCGTTGGGCGCCGACGCGTGGGCGGTCCTGGGCTGGCTGGGGCTGGTGGTCACGGCGGTCCTGACCCTGTTCGGGCTCTCCCTCAACCGGGCGTGGCCGGACCTGCGGCACGCCTGGACCCTGCCGCTGGTCCCCTTCTACTCCGTGTTCACCGGCCTGACCATGGCGGCGGCGCTGCTGCAGGAGACCCGCGGCAAGCAGGCGCACTGGAACAAGCTGAAGCGCACCGGAGTGGTCAGCGTCCCGACGGCGGCGGCCGTCACCGAGGTCAGGGTGTGAGGCTGCTGGCCGCAACGCTGGCCATGGCACTGCTGGCCCTGACGGGCTGCTCGACGCCGGTGCCTCCCCGGGCGGAGGCACCGGCGCCGGAGCGCACCGTGGGCGTCGGCTACGAAACCGTGGTCGAGGACCCAGGCGGCCTCCCGGCCCTGGCCAAGCGGCTCGACGAGGTCAACGCCAACAGCGTCACCATCAGCGTGGGCCGGCTGGACTGGACGGCGTTCCGGTGGGACAAGCACCCCGAGATTGAAGCCGCCGGCGGCCGCGACCACGTGGCGGAGGCCATCAAGGCCCTCGGCACCGCGGGCAACGGCAGCAAACGCCGGGTCACGCTCACCATCGACCTGCTGATCCCGGGCTGGATCGCTAAGAACCAGGGCCTGGCCGGAATCAACCTTGACGGCACCCGGTCCAAGGACTTCGCCAGCGTCACCGCCCTGACCACCGGACCCGTGGGCCAGCGGCTGGTGGAGTTCGTCGACGAGGTGACCCGCCGCTACCACCCCGACGCCGTGGCGCTGACCGAGCTGATGTTCGACGACAACACCTACGGCGGGGACGACCGCGACTCCTATATGCGCGCCACCGGCGCGAAGGACTGGCCGCGGACGGCCGACGGCGGGATCGACACCGGGGACGCCAGCATCGGCGCCTGGCGGTCCCAGGCCCTCGCCTCCGTGGTGGCCAAAGCCGCTGCCGCCGCGCACGCCAACGGCGCCAGCCTGGACATGGACGTCCGGGCGCCCTGGCAGGACCCGGCGGGGGACCGGCCGGAAAGCGGGCACGACTACGCCCTGCTGGCCAAGGCGGCGGACCGGCTGGTGCTCTGGAACTACTTCGCGCTCAACGGCAAGGGCCCCGACTACTCCAAGCAACTGGCCGCGGCCATGGCGGCGAGGCCCGGACGGTTCGTCATCTCCACCGGGATGTGGGCCCGCTCCGGGACCGTGTCCGCCGCAGACCTGGAAACCGCGCTCGCCGACTCGGTGGCCGGCGGCGCTAACGCCGTCGCGGTCACCCCCTCGAGCATGCTGGACGACGCCGCGTGGGCGGCCCTGCGCAAGGCGTGGGCATGACACCGGCCGCGGGCTGTCCCGGCGGCCGGCAATGTCGTAGGCTCGCGCACAACACGCACCTCTCCACGCTCATCCACAACGTTGGCATCCGCACCGCAACCATCCGCACTGCACTTATTGGCACCGCACGTATCCGCACAATCCTTTGGGGGACAACATGACCACGCACCGCCTCGTACCTTCCGCACTGATCATCGCCGCGGGCCTGGCCCTGGCCGGGTGCTCCGGCGGCGGTTCCTCCGCCGCCCAATCCACCGCCGCCCAATCCACCGGCTCCCCGGAAACGACGGCGGCCGGATCCCAGGCGACGTCCGCGGCTTCGTCGTCGGCGCCCAGCCCCAGTGCCACCGCCAGCCCCAAGGCCTACACCACCGCCGAACTCGGCACCATCCTGGCCGGCCTGAAGGACGGGGAGGGCCACCCCCTGACGGCGGTCCCGGCAGACCAGCTGGAGACGGGCATCGCGGCGGCCAAGCAGATGATCTCCGCGGCCGTCATCACCCCGCAGGAATGCGCCGCCCTGGTGGACACCAGCGGCCAGATCCCGGCCGGCAGCACTTACACCGGCGGCGTGGCGAAGTCCTCCTCCGGCCAGGCGATGACCACCGTGACCTTGGTGTCCGTCTCGGACCCGTCCGTGCTGTCCAAGGGAGCCGCCGCCGCAAAGGACAACGCCGGCAAGTGCGCCAACTACACCATCGAACTGCAGGGCAAGAAGATCACCGGCAAGACGGAGGTCCTCCCCGTCGAGACCGGCGGGGACGCCTCGTTCGGGTCCCTGACCACGCAGGGGCTGCCGGACGGGCAGGCTACCCAGACCGCCGTCGTCACCGGCATCAAGGGTTCCCTGTCCGTCTCCGCCGTGGCCATCGGCCAGGGCGTGGGTGCGGAGCCGGCCGCCACCCTGGCGAAGATCGTCAGCGACGCCCTGGCCCAGGGCTAAGCGGGAACGCGGACGCCCCGGCTGCTACTGGACGGTGGCGAACAGTTCGTTCAGTTCGGCGGTCAGTTGGCGGCGGACGTCGGCGGTGCCGACTTCCTTGCCGTCGATGTGGTTGACCGGCGCCAGCAGCCGGATGCTGGAGATCAGCCACACGGCGTCGGCGTCGTAGAGGTCCTCCGGCACCAGCGGGCCGTAGCCCAGCTCCCAGCCGGCGGCCTTCGCGGCGGCGAACAGGGCGCCCTGCGAGGTGCCAGGGAGGATGCCGCTGTCCAGTTGCGGGGTGATCAGGCGGCGCACCGTTCGGGTTCCGCCGTCGCCGTCGTCGGCGGTTTCCAGGTGCGCCAGCAGCACGGTCGACGTCGGGCCCTCCAGCACCCGGCCGTCGGAGGACGTGAAGATGACGTCGTCGGCGCCCTGGTGGTGGGCGTAGCGCAGGGCGGCCATGTTCACCGCATAGGAGAGGGTCTTCGCGCCGAGCAGCAGCCACGGCGCGCGTTCTGCCACCTCGCTGTCGTAGCCGCGGTCCAGCAGGATCACGTCGATGCCGCTCTCGCGCTGCTCGCGGCCGGCCGCGGGCGGGGTGGAAGCCTGCACCCAGCAGGTCGGGACGGGGGAGCCCTCGACACCGCGGGTCGCGATCAGCTTTACCACCACCTCGTCGTCGCCGTCCTCATGGGCACCCGCACGGAACTCCCGGAGCGCCGTCGCGATGGCCTTCCGCCAAGCGTCCTCCGCCGGAATATCCAGCTCCAGCGTCCGCGCCGAACCGGCCAGCCGGGCCAGGTGCCGCGGCAGTTTGCGGGGCTGGCCGCCCACGGCCAGGAGGGATTCGAAGATGCCGTCGCCGCGGGTGGCACCCTGGTCCGTGGCCATCAACTGGGGCTTGGAGGAGTCGGCGACGCGGCCGTCCTCGAAAGCGGAATCGAGGAAGACCAGCACCGTGGCGTTGGCGGGAGCGGAGGCGGACGTAGTCATGGCTTCAGCTTAGTGCGGCGCGCCGGGATAGGATTTGGAAATTGCCCGTTCCGGAACTGTTCCGCGGGTCTGGAACTAGAGGGGTTCGCCTGTGCTCTGGCCTTTACCGTTCGTGGGGTCACTCCCGTCCTGGGCGATCCTGATCCTCACGCTGATCGACCTCGCCATCCGCGTGCTGGCGCTGGGCATCATCCCCGGCAACCGCCGCCCCACCACCGCCATGGCGTGGCTGCTGGGCATCTTCTTCGTCCCCTCCGTCGGTCTGGTGCTGTTCCTGCTGTTCGGCAACTTCCGGCTCTCCCGCCGCCGCCGTGCCCAGCAGGAGGCCGTGAACACCCGGATCCGCGCCGGCACCTCCGAACTTGCCGCCGTCGAAAGCCGCTACGACGGCCCCGAATGGGTGGCCTCCGCGGCGGAGCTGAACAAGACGCTGGGCTCGCTGCCGATGGTGGACAACAACAGCGTGGAACTGCTGCCCGGCTACCCGGATTCGATCAAGGCGATGGCCGCCGCGGCCCGCGAGGCCAAGAGCTTCATCAACGCCGAGTTCTACATCCTCAGCTCGGACCACGTCACCGATGACCTGCTGACGGCGCTGGAGGAGGCCGCCGAGCGCGGCGTCGAGGTCCGGCTGCTGTTCGACCACCTCGGGACCTTGCGGATCAAGGGCTACAGCAAGCTGATCGCCCGGCTCAAGGCCAGCAAGATCCGCTGGCGGCCGATGCTGCCCCTGCAGCCGGTCCACGGCCAGTGGCGCCGCCCTGACCTGCGCAACCACCGGAAGATCATGGTGATCGACGGCGAGGTGGCCTTCACCGGCTCGCAGAACCTGATCGAGCCGTCCTATAACAACCCGAAGCACCGCAAGGTGGGCCGGGAATGGGTCGAGCTGATGGCCTGCATGCGCGGCCAGATCGTCACCACCCTGAACGTCGTCTTCGCCACCGACTGGCTCAGCGAGACGGACGAGTCGCTTGAGCACCAGCTGGGCCACCGGCCCGAGTCGGTGCCGGGCCACGTCACCGCGCAGGTGGTTCCCAGCGGTCCCGGGTTCATCACGGAGAACAACCTCCGCCTCTTCAACACGCTGATCTACTCCGCGCAGCACAAGCTCTCCATCTGCAGCCCCTACTTCGTTCCGGACGATTCGCTGCTGTATGCGGTGACGACGGCGGCCCAGCGCGGCGTCGACGTCGAGCTCTTCGTCTCCGAGAAGGGTGACCAGTTCCTGGTCCACCACGCCCAGCAGTCCTATTACCAGGCGCTGCTCGAGGCCGGGGTGCGGATCTACCTCTACAAGGCCCCGTTCGTGCTCCACGCCAAACACTTCACCGTGGACAACGAGGTGGCCGTGCTGGGGTCCAGCAACATGGACATGCGCTCCTTCTCTCTGAACCTCGAAGTCTCCGTGATGATGCTCGGCGAGGACATCGTCAGCCGGATCCGCGAGGTCGAGGAGACCTACCGCGGCATCTCCCGCGAACTAACGCTGGAAGAGTGGATGAAGCGCCCGCGCCGGATCAAGTACATCGACAACGTCGCCCGCCTCACCGCAACCCTGCAGTAGAGGGCTTTCAGCCGGGCGGGAACACCGAACCGAGGGCCGAGAGCACGCCGAAGGCCTTGGTGCGGACCTCCTCGTATTCCTCGGAGGGGTCCGAGTCGGCGGTGATCGCGCCGCCGACGCCGAGGCTCAGGGTGGTGCCCGCCGCGCCGTCGTCGTGCATCACCAGGGTGCGGATGGCGACGGCGAGGTCCGTGCCGCCGTCGAGCGAGAAGTAGCCGACGGCGCCGGAGTAGACGCCGCGCGGGGCCGACTCAAGGTGGTCCAGGATGGCCATGGTGCTGACCTTAGGTGCGCCCGTCATGGAGCCTGCCGGGAAGCACGCCGCCACCGCCTCGGCCCGGGACGCGCCGGGCCGGAGCCGGGCATCGATGGTGCTCACCATCTGGTGCACGGTGGCGTAGCTCTCCACAGCGCAGAGCCGGCTGACGGAGACGGATCCGGGGACGGCGAAGTGGCTGAGGTCGTTGCGCAGCAGGTCCACGATCATGATGTTCTCGGCCCGGTCCTTTGGCGCGGCGGCCAGCTCGTCCCGCAGCGCCCGGTCCGCTGCCGGGTCCGCTGACCGGCGGCGTGTGCCCTTGATCGGTTCCGCCCGCATGGCGCCGTCGGCGGTGATCCGCAGGAACCTCTCCGGGGAGGTGCTGGCGACCGTGACGTTGTCCAGGCGCAGGAAGCTGGCGAACGGGGCGGGATTCCGGCGCCGCAGCGCCTGGTAGGTCTCCCAGGGGTCGACGCCGCCGGCCGGAACCTCCGCGGTGAGGGCGGTGGTGAGGCAGACCTCGTAGCTGTTGCCCTCGGCGATCTGGTGCCCCGCCGCGGCGATCTTGGCCTGGTAGCCGGCCGCGGTGTCCCGGGCGGCGAACACCAGTGCTGCGGCGTCACCCCCGTTGTCCGCGCTTTCTAGCACGGGCGTGCGGTCACCGGTTGATGCCGTGCTCACGGCCGCGCGGGCCCCAGCCAGCCAGGCGGCGGCGTCGGGGTCCTCCAGGGCCAGAAGCCAGACGGCACCCTCCGCGTGATCGAGGACCACGGCCCGGCCGGCGAAAATCAATGCGGCGTCCGGGGTGTCGGCGGCCACGTCACTGCCGCCGGTTTCGCGTTTGAGTTCGTAGCCGAGGTAGCCCAGCCAGCCCAGGGTGAAGCCGCACCCGTAGTCGTCGGGGGAGCGGAGGGGCCGGGCCTCCCACGCGGCGTCGAGCCAGCGGAAGAAGCCGCCTTCGATGGTGGCCGCGGCGCCGCCAGCGCGGATGCTGGTGCGGCCGGAGCGGTGCAGGACCGACTGGCCGTGGCGGCCGCCGTCGTCGGCCAGGATGCTGAAGCGGCCCCGGCCCGCCGGGTCGCTGGTGAGGGAGGAATCGAGCCAGACGGCCCGCTGCGAGCCGCCGTAGAGAGCGTCGAAGAGGCGTGCGGGATCCGGTGCTGCGTCGATCCGCTCGGCGTGCAGGGGCACCGCGTGGCGGGCCTGCCGTTCCGGGTGCAGCAGCGTGGCCAGCGCGGGAAGGTGCAGGAGCGCCTGCAGCACCTGGCCGGGGGCGTCGCCGTCGGCGTGGTTGAGGACCCTGACGTCGGCCCGGGCAGGGACATCGTCGCCGGCCAGCCAGGCCTCTTCCTGCTCTGCCCACTGCTCCCAGTAGGGAGCATACGTGTCGCCGTCGCGCTCCAAGGCGCGGTCCTTGCGGGCGCCGTCGGGGGCGTCGGTCCAGATCACGGCGTCGAGGTATGGCGCGGCCTCAGCGGCTGCCGCACCGACACCCTCGACCAGGACGACGTCGGCCGGGCGGGTGAGGCGTGCCTCGCCGTCGTAGTGCCGCTCCCAGTCCCAGCTGGTCCAGTGCGCGGTGGCGCCGCGCCGGAGCGGGGCCAAGACGGTGGCGGCGTAGCGGTCGATCCCGGCGGCAAGTCCGTTCCAGCCCGGGTAGATGTCCTCAAGGTGGAAGAGCGAGACCGTGCGGTGCTCCCGCAGCCGGGCCGCGAGTTCAATGGCGAGGGTGGTTTTGCCTGCCCCGGAGCGTCCGTCGATGGCGATGATGACGGGTGCGGGGCTCATGAAATAGAGCGTACCCGCTGCTCCGTGTCGGCTTCTTCCGGGTCCGGGAGGGGCCGGAGGTCGGCGGCGGAGTGGGCCAGCGCGGCCCGTACGTGGTCGAGGAGGCCGGGCAGGGATGCGTGGATCAGGTCCCAGGTGATGTCGAAGTCGGTGTGGCCGCCGTACCAGGGGTCTTCGATGCCCTGGTCCAGAGGGTCCCTGCCGGCGACGGCGGGATCGAAGCTGCGGAGCATGCGGATTTTGGCCAGGGAAGCGGCGTCGGGGGCCGCCTGCCGAAGCCAGCCGTAGTGGTCAACGTCCATGGCAAGGATGAGATCCCGGGACTGGAACCAGTCGTTGCGCCATTCGCGCGCGATGTGGCCCGTCGAGGGAATCTGGTGGGCGGCGAGCTTACGGGCGGCCCGCGGGTCGATGGGGCGTCCCACCTCGTAGGCGGTGATGCCGGCAGAGTCGACGTCCACGCCGGTCAGCTGCGCCGCGGCCAGGGCCTCGGCCAGCATCAGCTCGGCCATGGGCGACCGGCAAATATTGCCGGTGCACACCGTGATAATCCGGTACTGGCTCCGCGTTGAGGTCATGACTAAGCATGAGGGATGCGCGGGCCCGTTGACCAGCAAAGGACGCTGTGTGACCGGTCACGCAGACAGAAGTGACGCCGGCCCGCCGGCCGTGTCAGCGGCGGCTGCTGGGAATGGTGATGGATTCGCCGGGCTCGACCGAAAGCACCCCATCCATGCCGCGGATGGAGGCGTTGGCCGCCCGAATGGCGTACTGGGGGACGCCGAACCGGCTGGTGAGCCCCAGGAAGGAGTCCTCCGGTTTGACGGTGTAGGTTCCGGAGCCGTCGGCCTGCTCGTCAAAAGTCCCGTTGGCGCCCCGCTGCGGCAGGTTCCTGCCCCGGAGATCCAGGACGGTGCCGGCGGCGAGGGTCGCGGTGGGGTTGAAGGACCGGAGATATGAGGTCGGCATCCCGAAGGCCTGCGCGATGCCGTCCCACGTATCTCCCTCCGCGCTCGTGTAGCTGGTGGGCAGATGGAACCTGTTGGTTTGGGTGGTGCCGCGCAGGGCGGAGGCCGTCGTCGACGCTTGGGCAGTCGCCGACGCCGTTGTCGGCGCTGTTGCCGTTGGCCTGTCCGGCGCGGGCGCATAGTCGCAGCCGGTGAGCGCGAACAGGGTTGCGCACGCCGCAGTGATCACACCGAGGGACGCCCGGGCGGCCACGGAGGCACATGTCATTTGCTGCCGGCCGGAGACGGGATCGGGTATTTGAAACCGCGGTGGGATCCCACAAAGCCCAGCCGCTCGTAAAACCGGTGGGCATCCTTGCGGGCCTCGTCCGAGGTGAGCTGCACCAGGGACGCGCCAAATGCCGGCGCAGCGGTGTCGGTGACCCAGCGCATCATGGCCGTTCCGATTCCTCCCGAACGGGTGTCGCTGCGGACGCGGACGGCTTCCACCAGGAGCCGGGTGGAACCGCGCCGGGCCATGCCGGGGATCCTGGTGAGCTGCATCGTGCCCATCAGCTCACCGCCGTCGTCCGTCACGACGAGCAGCTCGTTGCCGGCGTCGGCGGTGATCTCCAGCAGCGCGGAGCGGTAGGCCTCGGTATCCGAGGCATCGGCCTGGTCGCCTCTTGACGCACTGATCGGGTCGTCGGCGAGGAGCCGCATCAGGGCGGCGAGGTCATTCTCGGTGGCCCTGCGCAGCGTCAGCTCCCGGGCGGGGGTGTGCAGGGTCGCGGGCAGGGTGAGGGACGGGATCACACTGGCAGTCTGCCACGTCACCGCCGTCCTGCTGTGGGAGACTCGCACCGTGAAGACTCCTGCCGCCGGGTCCCTGCACCACATCGAACTGTGGGTTCCCCACATCGGCCGGGCCCGGGAAGAGTGGGGCTGGATTCTCGGTCGGCGGGGATACGACCCCTTCCAGAACTGGGATCTGGGGAGCAGCTGGCGGCTCGGCGGAACCTACATCGTGGCCGAAGAGTCCCCGGCCCTGAGCGGCCGTCTGCACGAGCGAACCTCTCCCGGCCTGAACCACCTGGCTTTCCACGCCGGACCCCGGGAGCAGGTGGACACCCTCATCAGGGAGGGGGCCGGCCACGGCTGGCAGCAGCTTTTCGCCGACAGGTACCCGTACGCCGGCGGCCCCGACCACTACGCCGGGTATCTGGTGAATTCGGACGGCTTCGAAGTCGAACTCGTGGCGGCCGGGTAGGCGCGGGTCCGGTCAGGCTAGCTTTCGTCGCCACCACCGACCTCCGGATAGCCTCCAGAGCCGTCGGTGTGCGCGGGCACGCGCCAGAAGCCGCCTCAACCGTCCCCGGAAGTACCAGACCAGAGCGATCCCCAGGACGGCGAACGGGAGCAGTTCGGGAGCCACGGCGAAGGTGCCGAAGAGGATGTCGAAGGCTTCGAATCCAATGGCCGAGCCGGCAGCGAGCCAGACCCAGCCGCCGAACGAGAGGGTCCGCAGTGCCACGCGGCGGTAGAGGCGGCGGCCCAGGCGATACTGCAAGGCGAGGCGGCGGATGGTTCGGGAATTGAGCGGGCGGTGCATCGCAGGCACCGGGCGTACGGGGATGTGCGGGGACACGGCAATAAACTCCAGGCGGTGGTGGCGAATGACTCGGTGACGATGTCGCCCAGTGAGCCGGTAAGGAGCAGCCGGTCGAATTGGCTCTGCCCGCGAAGGGTCAGACTGTGGACTGCGGTTACTGAATGCTCAGGGGCGGTTTGCGTAACCGCCAGGAGCGCGCGGACCCGGGCCGCCGGCGGGCGGCGGCCACGCGGCTGAGAGGGGTGGCCGCCTGAGCGGCCTGTCGGTAACACCGACGACGGCGCCGCCACTGACGACAACGCGGCGGTTGAGAAGTGCCTCAAAGGTGTGGGCCATGAGGATGGCCGTGGCAATGACCAGCGCCAAAAGCGCTACGGCCGCGATAGGAGGCAGTCCGGAAGCGAAGGTCGCGCGGACCGCGACATCCAGCTGTACAAAGCGTTCCAGCAAGTCCAAACCCGCCACAGCACCTCCCCCAATCGCCCCCACGCTAACACCGGCCGCACAGCCGGACAACGAACGCCGGGTGTAGCCAACGCGTTCCAGCATGCAGCGGCTCCTAGGATGGCGACCATGCACTCGATCCGAAACCTGGCTGTGGGACTGCCGGTCCGCAACGGATGTGTTCTCGTTTCGGATGGATCCGACTCCTCAACAGGAGAGGTTTTCCACCGAGCAATCGGGGGAGGAATCGAGTTTGGCGAAACCGCCGAAGAAGCCCTTCGCCGTGAATTCGTCGAGGAACTTGGGGTGAGTTTGGCGGCAGTGCACATGCTCGGCGTCCTGGAAAATATCTTCACCTTCGAGGGGATGATCGGTCACGAGATTGTCCATGTCTTCGCGGTTGACTCGGACTGTCTGGATGGCCTGCCGCTGGACGCAGAGCTGCGGGTACTGGATGAAGGCAGCCCCGTGGGCTGGAGGCGCATCAGGGCACTTGACCGTCCGCTGTACCCGGCGGGAGCGATGCCAATTCTCCTGGACTGGCTTGCGGGGGTCCGGGACTAGCGGCCACAGCGTTAGCCGAACCTCCTCCAGGTTCCCTCGGAAATCACGTCGACGGAGCCGTCGACCACTGCGATGGCAGTCTGCTCGTCGATGGCGTAGGCCGGGGTGCCCAGCTCCTCCGCCCACCGTTCGGCGTCGGCCATGGTGTTGGTCGGGAAGGCGAACAGGTGCGGGAAGATCGCGAAGTCCACCACTCCAAGGGTGCGGTCGTCCGGCGCCGATGGCCAGTGGACGAAGTCCTTCCCGATCCGCGGAGCCATGACCATACTCCCGGCGCTTACCCCGACCCAGACCGTTTCGGTGAGCGACGGCAGGATTTTGCCCAGACCGGACTCGCGGATCCAGTGGGCCAGGTAGCTTGCGTCACCGCCGTCGACCAGGAGCACGTCGGCATCCCGGACCCACGGGACCCATCGTTCCTGCCCAATACTCGGCAGCGCGGTGAGTTCAAGGACGCCGACCGATGCCCAGCCCAGGCCGGACATGTGCGGCGAGCCGGCCCCCGCGGACACGAAACGCTGCGCCGACGCCGGTCCGCACGCGGGGTGCCCCCACTGTGCCGTGGGGATGGCCAGGGCGTGGCACTCCTCTATGGGCTTGTCCAGGAGGTCAAGCAGCGCGGAGCGGATGCTCGGATTCGTGACGCCGCCTGATGTCAGCAAGAGCTTCAAGAGCTACCTCCGGTAGTAATGGGTCGAATCATGCGGGAATCGTCGGGCCGTTCACTGCCGGCGGCAGCCTGCGAGGCGAGGGGAAGACTGTTCGTGCGGGTTCGCCCACGTTCACGCTCACCGAACCCCGACGTGGTCCAGCGCCCTCAGCAGATCGCCGGGATCGGCAACGTCGTAAAAGGCGACGGCCTGGCCCATTCCCAGACCCATGAAGTCGAGACCGGTGTTCTGATACACGCCGACACCCCCCATCAAACCCTGCTGGCCGAACACCACATTCGCATGGCGGCCGTCGCGTGATCGGTCGATCTTGGTGGGCACATTGCCCAGCGGGGAATCCACGACGGTCCGGTCACCGACGCAGACAATCGCCCTGCGGTCAGTAAGTCCATAGGCTGTGATCCGCTTCCGGCGCCCTTTCACGATGAACCGGCCGAAGATGAAATAAAGGCCCAGCAGGACGAACGGCACACCCCAGATCACGAAGAATGGCTGAGAGGCTGTGCGGATGGCCGTGACTTCCCAAAAGACCGCGAATCCTGCCCACAGAATGCTGAAGGGAATGAGGAATGCATCGACACCGGTGAAACGAACCTTCGGATCAGGTTGGCCGGCCCACAACAGCTGCTCGCCTTGGCGGAGAAGGGGAAGGATGCGGCTTCGCGGATCGTCCATGCGGGCAGTCTTACATAGGGACGGCCCGGGTGAAATAGCGGGAGCGGGATATCGAATGCGGATCAGGGCGGGGTCAAAACCCTGCAATACTCTGACGATGGCCGTCACTTTCGAATGCAGGACGCGGACCACCATGCCCCCGGCGGAAATGTTTGATCGTGCGCGCAACATCGACGTCCACATGGATTCCCTGGCGCACTCCCGGGAAGAAGCCATCGGCGGGGTGACCTCGGGCCTCATTTCCCTCGGCGAGGAAGTGACCTGGCGGGCCCACCATTTCGGCATTCCGCTGCACATGACCAGCCGGATTACTGAGATGTACGCGCCCGACTCCTTCGTCGACGAGCAGGTGAGGGGTCCGTTCCGGCGCTTCCGGCACGTTCATGAATTCAGGGCGGACGGGGCAGGAACCCTCATGCTGGACCGCATCGAGTTCTCGGCGCCGTTCGGCCCCCTCGGGCGTCTGGTCGAGAAAGCGCTGCTCGCCCGCTACCTCAAACAGCTGATCGAGACGCGCAACCGGCATCTTGCCGGTGGCACGCTCATCGAATAGTCCGGCTCCCTAACCCCACAGCGCCTTCCGGAGCAGGGCCTTCAACTGACCGGCCTCCTCGGCGCTGAGCCGGGCCAGGGCGTCGGCCTCGGCCCGCCGGGCCGCCGCCGTTGCCTGCCGGAAGACGGCATCGCCGTCGTCGGTGGTGGTGACGGTCTTGGCCCGCCGGTCCTGTTTCCCGGGGGCGCGCATCACCAGCCCCCGGCCCTCCAGTTCATCGATCAGGGCCACGATCTGGCTGGGATCCAGGCTGAGGAACTCCGCCATCTCGCGCTGGGTCGGCTCCAGCCCGGAGGCGGCAAGGGCCAGCACGGAGAAGGAGCGCTCCTTCAACCCGAACCCGGCCAGCGCCCGGTTGTTCAGGACCGAGCCGGCGGCATGGAGCTTTGCCAGCAGGAATCCGGCATCGCCGGCTATGGGCGCGGCCGTGAGCTTCGGCGCCCGGTCCGTGCCCGGTGCGTCCGCGGCTTCGATCGTCATTCCGGCTCCAATGGTCGACAAAATGAATCATTGACTTTCTCAATTATCCATACTTTCATGGATCCAGAACAACGTCCCACGCCGCCGTGCAGGACGCGCGGCAGCTAGCAAAGGAGCGGCAATGAGCCTCGCAGGAAAAGTAGCGATCGTCACCGGCAGCGGTCGGGGGCTGGGCCTGGCCTACGCCCGGGAACTGGCCCGGCAGGGCGCCGCCGTCGTCGTCAACGACGTTGACGAGGCGGTTGCAGCCGACGCCGTCCGCACCATCGAGGCCGACGGCGGCCGCGCCACCGCCGTCGTCGCCCCCGTGGGCAGCTCCGAGGTAGCCAGGCGGCTGGTCCAGACGGCGGTCGACACGTTCGGCCGGCTGGACATCCTGGTCACCAACGCCGGCATCCTGCGGGACAAGAGCCTGCTGAAAATGACGGACGAGAACTTCGACGCCGTCATCAACGTCCACCTCAAGGGCACCTTCACCTGCGCCCGGGAGGCGTTCGGCTACTTCAAGGAAAACCAGATTCCGGGCCGCATCATCACCATCGGTTCGCCCACCGGCCAGCGTGGCAACTTCGGCCAGACCAACTACGCCGCCGCCAAAGCCGGGATCGTGGGCATGGTCCGCACCTGGGCGCTGGAGATGAAGAAGGCCGGAGTCACCGCCAACGCCGTCATCCCCGTGGCCGCCACCGCCATGACCAAGACCGTCCCGTACTTCCAAAAGGCCGTCGAAGCGGACGAGCGCGGCGAGGCCATGCCGGCCTTCTTCCGTCACGAGCTGGGCTTCGGCACCGCCGACGACGTCGCCGGGCTGGTCGCGTTCCTGGCCTCCGACGCCGCCGCCGGGATCACCGGCCAGGCCATCGGCGCCGGCGGCGACCGGCTCCAGCTCTGGACCCACCCGGAAGCCGCCGCCACCGAATACCGCGAGGGCGGCTGGGGCTACCAGGCCCTCGTGGAGAACTTCGACTCACTCTTCGGCGACAAGCTGCAGAGCGTGGGCGAGGAGTTCCTGCCGCTGCCGGAGGAGCTGCAGCCCGAACCGGCCCAGGCCCGCTGAGATGGCCTCGACCCGGTACGAACCCGCCATCGACGCTGCCGCGCTCGACGCGATCGACATGCACGTCCACCTCGAGGTGGACAGCTGCGGCCACAATTCCTTGCCCGAAACCCTCACCGAGGCCTCCGCCAAGTACTTCAAGGCCGAAGACCGGACGCCGTCGCTGGACCGGATCGCCGAGATCTACCGCGAACTGAACATGGCCGCCGTCGTCTTCACCGTGGACGCCCGCACCCAGCTCAAGCACGAACCCAACAGCATTCCCGAGCTGATCGCCGGCGCCGCACGCAACAATGACGTGCTGATTCCGTTCGGCAGCGTCGACCCGCGCACCGGCCCGGACGCCATCACCGGCGCCCGCCACCAGGCGGAGGAGCTCGGCGCCCGCGGCTTCAAGTTCCACCCCAGCCTGCAGGGCTTCGACCCCTCGAACGAGCAGTTCTATCCGCTCTGGGAGAGGCTGCAGGAGCTGGGGCTCCCGGCGATTTTCCACACCGGGCAGAACGGCATGGGCGCTGGGCTGCCGGGCGGCTACGGCATCAAGCTCGCCTACTCCAACCCGCTGCTGCTCGACGCCGTGGCCGCGGACTTCCCGGAACTGCAGATCATCATGGCCCACCCGTCCGTGCCCTGGCAGGACGAGGCGAACTCGATCGCCACACACAAGGCCAACGTGTTCATCGACCTCTCCGGCTGGTCCCCGAAATACTTCCCGGAGTCGCTGGTGCGGATGTCGAACTCGGTGCTGCAGGACAAAGTCCTCTTCGGCACCGATTTCCCGCTGATCACCCCGCAGAAATGGCTCGGCGCCTTCGCCGAGCTGCCGCTCAAGGACGAGGTCCGTCCGAAGATCCTCAAGGCCAACGCCGTCCGCCTGCTCGGACTCGGTGGTTGAGATGGGCGCGGAAACCACGGAACGCCTCTACGGCGTCTGCGACTACTACGACGCCGAGGCGCTGCTCACCGACGCGGAGCGGCGGGTGCTGGGCCGGCTGCGGACCTTCCTCGACGAGCAGGCACACCCGCTGCTGGCCGACTACTGGGAGCGCGGCGAGTTCCCGGACCAGCTGACCGGCCCGCTGATCGACCTGGACCTGATGGAACCGGCCGAGCTGACCGGCCCGCCCGGACCCGGCCACACCCCGGCCCGCGGGATCTACCACGGCTTCCGGATCTTCGAGCTGGCGCGCACGGACGCCTCGCTGGCCACCTTCTACACCGCCCAGGCCGGCCTTTTCCGGACGGCCGTCACGGTGGGCGCTTCCCCGGAGCAGCGGGCCGAATGGCTGCCGAGGGTCCTCGATTTCTCGCTCAAGGGCGTCTTCTCCCTGACCGAACCGGAGCACGGCTCGGATATCGCCGGCGGCCTGGCCACCAGCGCCCGGCGCGACGGCGGGGACTGGATTCTCAACGGGGCCAAACGCTGGATCGGGGGAGCCCTGACCGCCGACGTCTTGGCCGTCTTCGCCCGCGACGAGGGCGACGGGCAGGTCAAGGGCTTCCTGGTGGACCGGCAGGCCGAAGGCGTGACCCTGGAGAAAATCCACGGCAAGGCGTCGCTGCGGATGATGCAGAACGCCCACATCACGTTGACGGATGTCCGAGTGCCCGAGGCGATGCGGCTGCACAACGTCGACTCGTTCCGCGACGTCGCCGCAATGCTGCGGATGATGCGCTCCGACGTCGCCTGGATCGCCACCGGCACCGCCGCCGGCGCCTTCGAGGCGGCCCTCCGCTACGTCACCGAGCGGCAGCAGTTCGGCCGGCCGCTGGGCTCGTTCCAGCTGGTCCAGGAAAAGCTCGCCCGGATGCTCGGCAACGTCACCTCCGCCCTCTCGCTGGTGGTCCGGCTGACCGAACAGCAGGACCGCGGCGTCTACCGGGACCAGGATTCGGCGCTGGCCAAGATGCAGACCTCCCTGCTGATGCGCCAGACCGTGGCGCTGGCACGGGAGGTGGTCGGCGGCAACGGCATCACGCTGGAGGCCGACGTCGCCCGCTTCCACGCCGACGCCGAAGCGATCTATTCCTACGAGGGCACGCACGACATTAACGCCCTCATCATCGGCCGCGCCCTCACCGGCCACAGCGCCTTCACCCACTAACCAGCCCGCAACCCCAGGAGCCCGCCATGCCCAACCTCGTCGTCGACTTCGACAAGCTGCTCACCCTCGCCGGAACCGACCTCGGCGTCACCGACTACCGCGAAATCACGCAGGAACAGATCAACAAGTTCGCCGACGCCACCGGCGATGATCAGTGGATCCACGTCGACGTCGAACGCGCCAAGGAAGGACCGTTTGGCGCCCCGATCGCGCACGGCTTCCTGACCCTGTCCCTGATCATCCCGTTCTGGGGCGAGCTGTTCGACGTCGAGGGCGTCACCACCAAGGTCAACTACGGTTTGGACAAGGTTCGTTTCACTTCCCCGGTGAAAGTGGGCTCGCGCATCCGGATGCAGGCCACCATCGCCGAGGTCACCGAGGTCAAGGGCGGCGCCCAGATCAAGGTGTCCAACACCATCGAGATCGAGGGCCAGGAGCGGCCCGCCGTCGTCGCCGAGTTCCTCGCCCGCTTCTACAAGTAAGCCGCCCACCGGCTCCCCCTCTCGAAAGGACCTGCCGTGGAGAACTTCGGCATCGGCTCATGGCTGCAACGGCGCAGTCCCAAGTCGGGCACCAAAACCGCCGTGATCGCCGGCGAGCGGAACGTGACGTACGCGCAGCTGGCCGAGCGGGCCGCGCGGCTGGCCGACGCCTTGGGCCGCCGCGGCGTCGTCAAAGGCCACCGCGTGGCCTACCTGGGCGAGAACGATCCAGCCTTCCTGGAGACGCTTTTCGCCGCCGGGCTGCTGGGTGCCGTGTTCGTCCCGCTGAACACCCGCCTGGCCCCACCGGAGATCCAGTTCCAGCTGCAGGACTGCGGCGCCGCCGTCTTGGTCCACGCGGCCAGCCTGGCCGGGCTCGCCGGGCGCGGCGCCGCCGGCACCGGCGTCCGGACCCGCCTGGTGGTCGACGACGGCGGCACGACCGGCGCGGCCGGCACCGAAGCGGTGTCCGGCGCCGAACCGGGCGGGGGCGTCGAAGGGGGCGCGGGCGCCGCCGTCGAGGACTACGAGCAGGCG
This sequence comes from Arthrobacter sp. NPDC080086, assembly GCF_040702285.1. NCBI lineage: Bacteria > Bacillati > Actinomycetota > Actinomycetes > Micrococcales > Micrococcaceae > Arthrobacter > Arthrobacter sp. NPDC080086. The sequence goes on along the minus strand of NZ_JBFBKP010000029.1, from coordinate 5,416 downwards.
CTCGCCGCCGGGTCTCCCCAGGCGCCGGACGTGCCCGTGACCCTCGACGACGGGGCCATGATCCTCTACACCTCCGGCACCACCGGCAGCCCCAAGGGGGCGCTGCTCACTCACGGCAACATCACCTGGAACTGCATCAACGTGCTGGTGGACTTCGACTTCTCCTCGACCGACGTGGCCCTGATGATCTCGCCGATGTTCCACGTGGCCTCGCTGGACATGGGCGTGCTGCCCACGCTGCTCAAGGGCGGCACCGTGGTCCTGGAGGCCCGCTTCGACCCGCGCCGGACGCTGGAACTGATCCAGCGGCACCGGGCCACCACCCTCAGCGGGGTTCCCACCACGTTCCAGATGCTCTGCGAGCACCCGGACTGGGAAGCCACGGCGCTGGGCTCGCTGAACAAGCTCACCTGCGGCGGCTCGGCCGTTCCCCTCCGGGTCCTGGACGCCTACGAACGGCGCGGATTGCATTTCTCCAACGGCTACGGCATGACCGAGACCGCCCCGGGCGCCACCACGCTGCCGGCGGCACGGTCCCGGGAAAAGGCCGGTTCCTCCGGACTGCCGCACTTCTTCACCGACGTCCGGGTGGCGGACCCGCTGGAGCCCGATGCCGGCCCGGCCGCGCCAGGAACGGTGGGGGAGATCCAGATCAAGGGCCCCAACGTCATCCGTGAATACTGGAACCGGCCCGAGGCCACGGCCGAGTCGTACACCCCGGACGGCTGGTTCAAGTCCGGCGACATGGGGTACACGGACGACGACGGCTTCGTCTTCATCTCCGACCGGCTCAAGGACATGATCATCTCCGGCGGGGAGAACATCTACCCGGCCGAGGTGGAACAGGTGATCGCCGAGCTCGACGCCGTCGGCAGCGTGGCGGTGATCGGTGTGGCCGACGAGAAGTGGGGCGAGGTTCCGCAGGCAGTGGTGTCGCTGCGGGACGGGGCGCGGCTGACCGAGGAGGAGCTGCGCGCGCACCTGGACGGGAAGCTGGCAAGGTACAAGATCCCGAAGTCCGTGGTGTTTGTGGACCAGATGCCCCTGACTGCCAGCGGCAAGATCCGCAAGGCCGAGCTGCGGAAGCTGACCCAGGGCGCGGTGTAGGGAGGCCCTTAGTGAATGAGGGCCAGCAGCACGCCGACGGCCATGAACAGGACGCCGAAGACGCGGTTGAGGATCCGTTGACCGTGTGCGTCGTGGGTGAACCGCTGGAAGGTCTTGGCGGCAGCGGCGAAGAAGAACCACATGACAAGGATGTCGATCACGATCACGGTCAGGGACAGCACCAGGTATTGCGGCACCAGCGGCTGGTCGGGTCGGATGAACTGCGGCATGAACGCCAGGAAGAAGACGATCGCCTTCGGGTTCAGCAGGTTCACCCAGAGCCCGCGGCGGAACATGGACAGCGCCGGCTCGTTGCGCAGGGCCGCGGCTTTCTCCTGGTCCAGGTCCGGCTTGTGCCGGAACTGCTGGATGCCCAGATACACCAGGTACGCGGCGCCCGCGTAGCGGATGATGTTGAACGCCAGCGGCGAGCTGGCCACCAGCACGCCGACGCCGAGGGCCACGATCAGGATGTGCACCACCAGGGCCGCCTGCTGGCCCAGGATGCCCCAGATGGCGCGCCGGAAACCGGAGTTGAGCGAGTTGCTCATGGTGTTGATGGCGCCCGCGCCGGGCGTGAAGCTGATCAGGACGCCGGCGCCGACCAGGGCCAGCCAGAGGGAGAATTGCACCCGCCAAGCTTACGGTTCGCCGTTGCCGGCGCCCGCATCCAGGCCGCTGTTCAGTCCCGGCGCCCGTAACTGAGGATCATGTTGCCCTTGCTGGTCTGCTCGGAGGACTGCAGTTCCAGCCGGCTGAGCGGGTCGCCGTCGTTGAAGAGCTTCCGGCCGCTGCCGGCCACCACCGGGTGGACGATCAGCATCAGGCTGTCCAGAAGCCCGGCGAAGAACAGCTGACGGACCAGGGAGATGCTGCTGAAGACGCCGATGTCGCCGCCGTCGCCCTGCTTGAGCTCCTTGACGAAGTCCTCCAGCGGGCCCTGGATCAGCTGCGAGTTTTGCCAGGCGAGGTCCCCGCTGAGGGTTCGCGACGCCACGTACTTGGGCAGTGGGTTGATGAAGGCGGCGAAATCGTCATCGGCATGGGCGTTGGGCCAGTACTCGGCCCACTGCTGGTAGCCAACCCGGCCCAGCAACCCGGCGTCGATTCGGCCCATCATCTCGCCCATGCCGGCCCCCAGTTCCGCGTCGAAGCTGTCGAACTGCCAGAGGAAGGGGTCCTCCACCACTCCGTCCACCGAGCTGAACAATCCGGCCGTTACCTTGCGCATCCGCTCTCCTCACATCGGGTCAATGCCTGCACCCTAGCGGCACATCCGCGTGGAGGGAATGGGTTCCGGGCGGCCGGGTAGCGTCCGGTAGCCTCCGGCTGCCGGACGGACGGGGTCCCGGGCCTGCGGCCGGGGACCCCGCCGCGTCAGCCGTTGGTGGCGGGAGCGCCGGCGTCGTTCTGACCCGTGCCGCCCTGGCCGCCGTCGCCGTCGCCGTCGCCGTCACCGGGGCCGCCGTGGCCACCCGGTCCACCCTGCCCCATGTCTTCGGTGCCGGTCACGGTGAAGTTGCCGTCCAGGAGCACCGTCGAGTGGGTGCCGTCGGCCTTCGTGATGTGGGCCTCGTAGGTGGCGCCGTCGGCGTCGGTCTCCATCCGGTCGATCGTCGCACCCGGCTGGGCTGCCTTGACCGCTGCCTCCACCTTGGTTGCGGTGTCGCCGGTGAGGACCTCCTCGGTCTTCCCATTCGCCTGGTGCGGTCCGCGCTGGCCGCCGTTCGATCCGGCAGCCCCGTAGCCGCCCGCCGATGAAGTGCCACTGGTGGAGGTGCTCGAGGTCGTCGATCCGGTGCTGTCCGCAGCCATTGCAGGAACCGCGGCGGCGCCGACCGCGCCGCCGCCGATCACCGCTGCCAGCATGATGGTCGCCGTGGTTTTGTTGATCTTTGCCATTTGTTGCTCCTTTTCTGGAGCCCGGGGTCCGGGCCAGCCGACCTTTGCGGCTGAACCCAGCCTCGCCCGCGCAGATAGGGCAGGACTTTGGCAACACTGTGGCGTTCCTGTGCAGGTGCGGCCGCTCAGGGGCTGGGGGTTCCCTGCGCGCCCTGCGCTCGCGCGGGCGCAGACACACTAAGCGGCAGTTCAGGGAGGGACCCTAGATGGAGGTCTCCGCTTCCTGGTTCCGCTCTGCGTAGTAGGACCTCAGCCCGTGCTTTACGCCCATACGGATGATCCAGTACAAGGCAAAGATGATCACCGCCACCGGCACGACAAATACGACCACGGACACGACGATTGAAAGCATTGTTTCCCCCAGCTAGTTGCTGCAATTCATGTCAGCCTCTCATGGAACTTCCTTGCGGCCGCTGACCACAGTAAGGAGCGAAGTCGCCTGGTGAGGAATCCGGCTTTAGTAATGAGGCGAACACTGCACTGAGGCAGAGGCAAGGAGGGCCGATACGGGCAACGAGTACAGCATGACCGAGGAAGCCGGCTGGCCCGCGAACCCTGCATCACTGAGTACGGGTGAGGTATCGACGTCGCTCCCGCGCAGGTTCAGGATCCAGCGGCTGGCACCGCGGGTCCGGAGTGCGTCGGCGAAGGCAAACATGTTCTGGGTGGAGCGTCGTGCCAGTCCTGAGTGGTGAGACGAGGGTGACGCCCTCGACCAGCGCGTCCAGTGCCCGGTCCAACTGAGGTGGCGACGCGTGACCCCGAGACGCCGTGGTCGACTAAAGGGTCATCCCGACGGGCGTCGGATGCCAGACGGTCTGCCTGTTGCCGGTCACTTGACTGCGGCCGCGCCGAAAAGCGCAGTAGCCGATCAGTCTCGCCTTACCTGACTACAAGGTGTCTCATAACTAACAATGGATACGCCGATTCGCCCAGACAGTTATGTGACGTAGTTATGAGAATCGCGGGCGCCGGGAAGTTTCCTGAGAATCAGCGGAATTAGGGGCATCGCCGTTTCGGGACTGGTCGGCACCGGCGAGACGTCTCGTATCCCATGGGTTTGGAGACGGTTGAGTGTGTAGCGTATAGGGCACCTTCACCGGGCAATTTTGCGGGCGGGGTATACGGGACACCCTGAGCAGGGACCCCGTAACGCCGCAGATCAGAGGTGGGTTGTCGCAGTAGGGGACCGTCTTACGGGACAGTTAGCGGGCGGCCCCCTTATGGGACAGCGACGGCCGTACCGACTGGTGCGCGAACCCCCAAGATGGACACGAGCCCCGTGGACGATCCTCCAGCGAAGCCGAGGAAGGGGGCTCCTTCGCAGGTAGGCTTCGGGAAGCTAAAAGTGTTCACGAAATCTCGGGGGGGCGGAATCAATGGGTAGCCGGGGCGGGAACGAATGGCGCTGCGGGACGTGCGGAGAGCCGCACCGAGGGCTCGCTACGGTTTTCGGAGCCCAAGCTCCGGACGTTTGGCTGCAGGCCAGCGCAACTGAACGGAAAGCCGGCGAATTGAGCGGCGACGTATGCGTGCTTGAAGTCGGAGGAGAACGGCATTATTTCCTTAGGGGACACATTGAGATCCCTCTCATTGATTCCCCCGGTGAGGCCTTCAGCTGGTCTGCTTGGGTCTCCCTCAGCCAGGAAAGCATCCAAAAGATTGCTGACCATTGGGATGATCCTGCACGAGCTTCCATGCCCCCGGTGTTTGGCTGGCTATGCAATGAGTTGCCCTACGAGACGCCCACGACCTCAATCGCGACGCACGTGCACAATAGGGCGCCAGGAATGGTTCCCTACATTGAGCTCGACCCGTCCATCGACCACCCTCTAGTTAGAGAACAAGCGTCCGGAATCTCGCTGCATCGGCTGGCCGAAATCAACAAAACTGTAATGGGCTAGGCCTGATGCAAGCACGGTCCGGGGGCGTCCATTCAGGGATCCTTTACCGGGCCGATCTCATTGTTCTGGTGGGGCGCCTCCACCGGCCTCGAGCCGGGCACGGATTTCAAGCGGCTGAATATCATACCCCGTTGCGCGAACGCCCGACCAGTTGAGACCCACGAGAATGCCATCTCGGTCGAGTCCGTCAATCCACCGCGTGCGCCAGACAGCAACAGGGATTTCCTCTACTTCGAACGCGCTGTACGCCGGAATGCTGCTGATCACTTTCTCGGCTCTGCTTCGGAGCGACCAGAACGGCATGCTACGTTCGCCATCTCCATTGCGGGGTGCAGGGAAACCGCCGGAATCGCGAATTCCCCAGACTCGCTGATGCAGGATGACCTCTTGGTAGAAACGGCTCGCCTGGGCTGCGCTGATACTCACACGCACAGCTTAAGTGACCGCCCTCAATCGGCTCTGAAAGGGATTCCCAGCACACACGTCCCATTGAGGCATCCCCT
>NZ_JBFBKP010000028.1:46698-52041 GCF_040702285.1 Arthrobacter sp. NPDC080086 | reverse complement strand
TGGCCGCCGTCGTTCGTGCTGCGTGCGGTGGCGGCTAGATGCTGCGCACCGCGATCACGGCGTTGTGGCCGCCGAAGCCGAAGGAGTTGCTTAGCGCGACGATGTTGCCGGCCGGGAGGGCCCGCTCTGAGGTCACGACGTCCAGCGGGATCTCCGGGTCCTGGTTTTCCAAGTTGATGGTGACGGGAGCCTTGCGTTCGTGCACGGCGAGGACCGTCAGGACCGCTTCCACGGCACCGGAGGCGCCCAGCAGGTGGCCCATCTGGGACTTGGTGGCGGAGACCGCCACGTTGTCCACGTGGCTGCCGAGGGCGGCCTTGAGGGCGGTGTACTCGGGCTTGTCACCGACCGGGGTGGAGGTGGCGTGCGCGTTGACGTGCACCACGTCCTCGGCCTGGATGCGGCCGTCGAACATGGCTGCCTTCAGCGCGCGGGTGGCGCCGAGGCCCTCGGGGTCCGGGGCGGTGATGTGGTACGCATCGGCGGTCACCGAGGTGCCGGCCAGTTCGGCGTAGATCCGGGCGCCGCGGGCCAGGGCGTGCTCCTCGGCCTCGAGGACCAGGGCGCCTGCGCCCTCGCCCATGACGAAGCCGTCACGGTCGCGGTCGTACGGGCGGGAGGCGTGCTCGGGATCGTCGTTGCGGCGGGAGAGGGCCTGCATCGAGGAGAACGCGGCGATCGGCATCGGGTGGATCGCGGCTTCGGCGCCGCCGCAGACGACGACGTCGGCCTTCCCGGAGCGGATCAGCTCCAGTCCCATGTGCACGGCTTCGGTGCCGGAGGCGCAGGCCGAGACGGGGGTGTGGGCGCCGGCCCGGGCTCCCAGGTCCAGGCTGACCGCAGCGGCGACGCCGTTGGGCATCAGCATCGGAACGGTCATCGGCAGGACGCGGCGGGGGCCCTTTTCGCGCAGGGTGTCCCAGGCATCCAGCAGGGTCCAGACCCCGCCGATGCCGGTGGCGAAGGCCACTGCCAGGCGGTCGTGGTCGATGCCGTCGATGTTGGCGTCGGCCCAGGCCTCACGGGCGGCGATCACGCCGAACTGGGTGGACGGGTCCATGCGCTTGGCTTCGACCCGGCTCAGGACCTCGAGGGCGGGGGTGGAGGCGCGGGCGGCGAAGTGGACGGGCAGCTCGTACTTGGCAACCCAGTCGTCTTCGAGCGTATGCGCGCCGGAGACGCCCTTGAGCGCGTTCTTCCACATTGTGGGGACATCGCCGCCGATGGGTGTGGTGGCACCCAGACCGGTGATGACTACTTTGCGTGCCATGGGATCACTCTTTCGTCGGTGCGCGTGCCGCTTACGGTGCCAGCCAGGGCGCCGGGGCCTGCGTAGGAAACTCGGTGGTCAGTCAGTGAATCGGGGGAGCGCCGGGAGCCGCTGTGTCAGCGGCACCCGGCGGCCCGCGGTACCGCCCCCGTGGGGGACGGTGCCAGGGACCAGGCGGAATTAGGCCTGGGCGTTGGCGATGAAGTTGACGGCGTCGCCGACGGTCTTGAGGTTCTTGACCTCTTCGTCCGGGATGCGCACGCCGAACTTTTCCTCGGCGTTGACCACGATGGTCATCATCGAGATGGAGTCGATGTCCAGGTCCTCGGTGAAGGACTTGTCCATTTCGACGGCCTCGGGGGCCAGGCCGGTCTCTTCGTTGACGATTTCGGCCAGGCCGGCCAGGATCTCTTCGTTGTTAGCCATGGTGGCTCCTTCTTTTGTTGGTGCCATCGGCCGCCGGACGGGTCCGGAGCGTTGGGCGGAGTGGTTCGGGCCGAGGGTTCGGCCCGGTGGGGGAATCCGGGCTGCCTGCCGTGCCGGCACCCGGGAAGTCACGGTGGACTACGGCAGCACGATCACCTGGGCGCCGAAGACCAGCCCGGCGCCGAAACCGATCTGCAGGGCCAGTCCGCCGCTGAGGCCGGGGTTGTCCTGCAGCAGCCGGTGCGTGGCCAGCGGAATGGACGCCGCCGAGGTGTTGCCCGCCTCGGCGATGTCCCGGGCGATGATGACCGATTCCGGCAGCTTGAGCTGCTTGGCCATCTCGTCGATGATCCGCATGTTGGCCTGGTGCGGGATGAAGGCCGCGAGGTCCTCGGCCTTGACGCCGGCGGCGTCGAGGGCCTGCTGGGCCACCTTGGCCATTTCCCAGACCGCCCAGCGGAACACGGTCTGGCCGTCCTGGCGCAGCGTGGGCCAGAGCGCGGCCTCGGTGACGGCGGCTTCGCCCTCGCTGAGGGCGCCCTTGCCGGCGGCGTGGTCGCGGATGTCCAGCATCGAGTGGGTCATGCCGATGGCGTCCCACTTGCTGCCGTCCGAGCCCCAGACCGACGGGCCGATGCCCGGGGTGTCGGAAGGGCCGATGACGACGGCGCCCGCGCCGTCGCCGAGCAGGAAGGAGATGGTGCGCTCGGTGTTGTCGATGACGTCGGAGAGCTTCTCCGCGCCGACCACCAGCACGTACTTGGCGGCACCGGAGCGGACCAGGGCGTCGGCCTGGGCGATGCCGTAGCAGTACCCGGCACACGCGGCGGAGATGTCGAAGGCCGGGGCCGGCGTGGCACCCAGGCGGTCGGTCAGGCTCGCGGCCGCGGAGGGGGTGGCGTAGGGGTGGGTGACCGTGGAGACGATCACGGCACCGAGCTCGGAGGGGTCGACGCCGGCGCGTTCGAGGGCCTCGCGGGCGGCGCCCTCGGCCATGTCGATCACGCTGACGTCTGCGGGGGCGCGGTGCCGGGTGACGATCCCGGTGCGCTGGCGGATCCACTCATCGGAGGAGTCGATCCACTGGCAGACGTCCTCGTTGGTGACGATGACGTCGGGACGGTACGCGCCGACGCCCAGCACACGGGTGCCGTTCTGCAGGGGAGCCTGCTTCAGCGTAGGAGTGCTCATTTTCCTCCCTCAAGTTCTGCGAATAGTGCCAGGGCATCGGACAGATCGTCCGGTGTCTTGACGGTAACAGTCTTCACGCCGGGCATGCCGCGCTTGGCCAGTCCGGCGAGGGTGCCTGCCGGTGCCAGTTCGATCAGGCCGGTGACGCCGCGCTCCACCAGGGTCTCCATGCAGCGGTCCCAGCGGACCGGGCGGGAGACCTGGGCGATGAGGCTGTCCACCGCGGCGCCGCCGTCGGTGACCTGCGCGCCGTCGAAGTTCGAGAGCAGCGGAACCTGCGGGTTGCGGGGGTGAAGCGTGGGGCGCAGCGCCTGCAGTGCGGCGACGGCGGGGGACATGTGGGAGGTGTGGAACGCCCCGGCAACCTTGAGCGGGATGACCCGGGCCTTGGCCGGCGGCTTGTCCGCGAGGGCCTTGAGCTGTTCGAGGGTGCCGGCGGCGACGGTCTGTCCGGCGCCGTTGACGTTCGCGGGGGTCAGCCCGGCGGCCTCGATGGCTGCCAGGACCTCGGCGGGGTCGCCGCCGACGACGGCGCTCATGCCGGTCGGGGTGGCGGCGGCCGCGGCGGCCATGCCGTTGGCGCGTTCCCGGACGAAGGTCATCGCCTCGGTCTCGGTGAGGACACCGGCCAGCGCGGAGGCGGTGATTTCGCCCACCGAGTGCCCGGCGAGGATGACGGGGAGGGTTTCGAGTTCGACGTCGAACAGGGCCTTCGCGGCGACCAGTCCGGCCGCGACGATCAGCGGCTGCGCGACGGCGGTGTCCTTGATGGTTTCCTCGTCGGAGGTGGTGCCGTGGGCGGTGAGGTCGATACCTGCTATTTCGCTCAGGGAGGCCAAGTGGCCTGGGACGGAGGGCAGTTCCAGCCAGGGGGCCAGAAAACCGGAGGTCTGGGAGCCCTGTCCAGGGCAGACGATTGCAAGCACGTATCCAGCTTTCCAAATGCCGCGTGATTCATCGGTACTTTCATGCACCAAGCTCACTGGGTCAGTTTGTAGGAAGTCTACAACCTCTCAGCCGCCGCTGCGGGATGGCTGACGCTCCACGGCGGGCTTCGGCGGGGTGGAGAGACGCCCCACCACGAGGGCCGCCTGGAGCACGAACGCCTCCCGCGGGATCAGCGGATCCCAGCCGGTCACGTCGCAGACCCGCTTGAGCCGGTAACGGACCGTGTTGGCGTGGACGAACAATTCCCGGGCCGTGGCCTCGAGCGAATGACCCAGTTCCAGGTAGGTCCCCAAGGTCTCCACCAGCCCGTTCGAGGCGGCCAGGAGGGGCCGGTAAATGTTCTTCACCAGGGATCGGCGGGCCGCGTCGTCGCCGGAGATGACCCGCTCCGGCAGCAGGTCGTCCGCGGCCACCGGGCGGGGGGCCGAGGGCCAGGCGCGGGCCGCGGTGAGGCCGGCGAAGGCGGACTGGGCGGAGCTGCTGGCCTCCGGCAGGGAGGCTGCCTCGGCGCCGTACACGACGGGACCGGGGGCAAAGAGTTCGCTGAGTTTCTGGCAGGCGGTCTCCCGGTCCTGCACGCCGCCGAGGATCAGGATCAGCCGATCGCCCTGGATTCCCACCAGGGCGTCCTCGGCGAACCGGCCGGCGGTGCGGCGCAGCTCGCTGACGTAGCTGGCGCTGGGTTCCGAGGGCGAATTGCCCACCATGACGGTGAAGCGTTCCTGCGCCTTCCAGCCCAGGGCCGCGATCCGGGACCGCAGGGCGTCGGTGTTCTCTCCGCGCAGGATGGCGTCGACGATCAGGGCTTCCAGCCGGGTGTCCCAGGAGCCGCGGGTCTCCGCGGCGCGGGCGTAGACGTCGGCGGCGGCGAAGGCGACCTCGCGCGAGTAGCGGAGCACCGCCTCACGCAGGGCGGCCTGGTCCGCCTCGGGGGCGATGATCGGGACCTGCTCCTCGACCACCTCCACCACGATCCGGATCAGCTGGAGCGCCTTCTGCAGGCTGATGGAGCGGGTCAGTTCGGTGGGGGCGGTGCCGAAGACGTCGGAGAGGATCCACGACGGCGAGCTGGGCCGTTCGAACCAGGTGACGAAGGCGGCGATGCCGTTCTGGGCCACCATGCCGAGCGCGGAGCGTTCGTCGGAGTTCAGCCGGCTGTACCAGGGCAGTGAGGATTCCAGCCGCCGCAGCGTGGTGGTGGAGAGCTGGCCGACGCTGGAGCGGAGCTTCTTCAGCGTCTCGGCCTTCTCCGGGGACAGGGTCCGGGCGGCGGATTTGCGCTGCGCGGGGGTGGGGGTGGGCTCTGCCATGACAACGAGCATACGGCGCCCGCCTGACAAGCTCCATTTGTGCGAAGGCTACAACTTGCTTTGGGCTGGATCACACGGCGCGACCGCCGTGGTTAAAGCCCGACGGCGGCCCTGCGTCGGTCTCTTCGGGATCGGGCTCGTCGATGGCGTCCCAGATCAGGCGGGGGTCAAAACAGCGGGCGGCGAACATGGTCAGCA
>NZ_JBFBKP010000028.1:0-46688 GCF_040702285.1 Arthrobacter sp. NPDC080086 | reverse complement strand
GGACCGCCGTCTTCGTGTTTTCCGGTCCGGCCGGGTGACTCCTAGGAGTCGCCGCCCGCGTTGCCGGTGGTGCCGGCGTTGACGTTGAGCAGCCGGTACTTCTCGATCGCCTGGGCCGGGGCCTGCGCGTCGACCTCGCCGCGGCGGGCGAGCATCTGCAGCGAGCGGACCACGATCGAGTGCACGTCGTTCTTGAAGAAGCGGCGTGCCGCGGCGCGGGTGTCGGAGAAACCGAAGCCGTCGGCGCCGAGCGAGGCGAACTCGTTCGGGACGAACTGCCGGATCTGGTCCGGGACGGCCTTCATGTAGTCCGAGACGGCGACGATCGGGCCGGTGGCGCCGGCGAGCTGTTCGGTGACGAACGGCACGCGGGCCGGCTGGCCGGGGTTGAGGAAGGCCTCTTCCTCGGCGGCCATGGCGTCGCGGCGCAGCTCGGTCCAGGACGTGACGGACCAGACGTCGGCGGAAACGCCCCAGTCCTCGGCCAGCACACGCTGGGCCTCAAGGGCCCACGGCACGGACACGCCGGAGGCGAGGATCTGCGTGCGGGGGCCGTCGATCTTGGCCGGCGCCAGCAGGTAGATGCCCTTGACGATGCCCTCGACATCAAGCTCGGCGGGGGCCGCCGGCTGCGAGATCGGCTCGTTGTAAACCGTCAGGTAGTACATGACGTTCCGGGACGGGTCGTTATCCGCAGGGCCGGGGCCGTACATCCGGTTCAGGCCGTCACGCATGATGACGCCGATCTCGTAGCCGTAGGCGGGGTCGTACGTGACGACAGCCGGGTTGGTGGCGGCGAGGATCGGGGAGTGGCCGTCGGCGTGCTGCAGGCCTTCGCCGGTCAGCGTGGTGCGGCCGGCGGTGGCGCCGATGATGAACCCGCGGGTCATCTGGTCGGCGGCGGCCCAGAAGGAGTCGCCGGTGCGCTGGAAGCCGAACATCGAGTAGAAGACGTAGATCGGGATCAGCGGCTCGCCGTGGGTGGCGTAGGAGGTGCCGGCGGCGGTGAAGGCCGCGACCGAACCTGCCTCGTTGATGCCGGCGTGCACGATCTGGCCGGCGATCGACTCCTTGTACGCGAGGACCAGGTCGCGGTCCACGGACAAGTAGTTCTGGCCGTTCGGGTTGTAGATCTTCGCGGTCGGGAAGAACGCGTCGATGCCGAAGGTGCGGGCCTCGTCCGGGATGATCGGCACGATCCGGGAACCGAATTCCTTGTCCCGCATCAGGTCCTTCAGCAGACGGACGAACGCCATGGTGGTGGCGGCCAGCTGCTTGCCGGAGCCGCGGTTGGCGACCTCGTACGCCTTGTCGCCCGGCAGGGTGACGTCGGTGTGCTTGGACCGGCGCTCGGGCACGAAACCGCCCAGGGCCTGGCGGCGCTCCATCAGGTACTTGATCTCCGGAGAGTCGGCACCCGGGTGGTAGTACGGCGGCTGGTACGGGTCGGCCTCGAGCTGCTCGTCCGTGATCGGGATGCGCAGGTGGTCGCGGAAGGCCTTCAGGTCCGCCAGGGTGAGCTTCTTCATCTGGTGGGTCGCGTTGCGGCCCTCGAAGTGGGTGCCCAGGCCGTAGCCCTTGACCGTGTGGGCCAGGATGACCGTCGGCTTGCCCTTGAACTCGGTGGCGGCCTTGTACGCGGCGTAGACCTTGTTGTAGTCGTGGCCGCCGCGCTTGAGGTTCCAGATTTCCTGGTCCGTCATGTCCGCGACCATGTCCTTGGTCCGCGGGGTCTTGCCGAAGAAGTGCTCGCGGACGAAGCCGCCGGACTCGGCCTTGTAGGTCTGGTAGTCGCCGTCGACCGTCTCGTTCATGATCTTCACGAGCGAGCCGTCGTCGTCTTTGGCGAGCAGGTTGTCCCACTCGCGGCCCCAGACGACCTTGATGACGTTCCAGCCGGCGCCGCGGAAGAAGGCCTCGAGTTCCTGCATGATCTTGCCGTTGCCGCGGACCGGGCCGTCGAGGCGCTGCAGGTTGCAGTTGATGACGAAGTTGAGGTTGTCCAGCTTGTCGTTCGCGGCGAGCTGGAGCAGGCCGCGGGATTCCGGCTCATCCATTTCGCCGTCGCCCAGGAACGCCCATACCTGCTGGTCGGAGGTGTCCTTGATGCCGCGGTTGTGCAGGTAGCGGTTCGACTGTGCCTGGTAGATGGCGTTCATCGGGCCGATGCCCATGGAGACGGTGGGGAACTCCCAGAACTCCGGCATCAGGCGCGGGTGCGGGTAGCTGGAGAGCGCGTGGCCCTCCTTGGACTTCTCCTGGCGGAAGCCGTCGAGGTCTTCCTCGCTCAGCCGGCCCTCAAGGAAGGCGCGGGCGTACATGCCGGGGGAGGCGTGGCCCTGGAAGAAGACCTGGTCGCCGCCGCCCGGGTGGTCCTTGCCGCGGAAGAAGTGGTTGAAGCCGACCTCGTAGAGGGTCGCGGCACCGGCGTAGGTGGAAATGTGGCCGCCGACGCCGATTTCGGGCCGCTGCGAGCGGTGCACCATGATCGCGGCGTTCCAGCGCAACCAGGCGCGGTACTTGCGTTCGATTTCCTCATCGCCGGGGAACGGGGCTTCCTGGTCCACCGGGATGGTGTTGACGTAGTCCGTGGTGGTCACCATCGGCACGCCCACGCTTTGGGCGCCGGCCCGCTGAAGCAGGCTGCGCATGATGTACTGGGCACGCTCCGTGCCCTGTTCCTGAATCAGGGTGTCCAGGGACTCCAGCCATTCGGCGGTCTCTTCCGGATCACGATCAGGCAGCTGGTTAGTCAACCCGCTGAGGATATGGGAGGTATCTTCTCCTGCAGCCACGTCCAACCTCTCTTTGAGCGCATTCACCGGCACCCTCAGCTCCGGGCAGGGTGACTGCCTGGCGTGAACGCGACGTGTGCGACATATCGGTAACAGCAGCCCGGTCCTGTACGCCGGGCTTGGTCCAATCACAACCAGGCCTGACAGTGGGAGCGGTCGGTTGTCCGCGCAGGCATGGTCGTCATCAGCCACTCTAGCCTTGCGCGTCCGCGGATGCGTAGCCGCCGCCGCCCCGGTGTGACGCAGAATATGGCGGATCGCGGGGCCCGCAGCTTGAAGCGGACGCACAAAGGGTGTTGGCTTGGAGTAATGGAAATCACTAGCACCAAGGAATGTGTCACTATCGGACACAGCGGGCTTTCTGCCGGCAGGCACCAACAGACGCACCAACAGCATAGGAGCAGCACGTGAGCGAGGCCGACGCCGCCACTTCGGTAAATGTGGCGGAAAGATTGGGTTTCAAGAACGGGGATCTGATTCAGGAGTTCGGTTACGACGACGACGTCGACTTCGACTTGCGTGATGACATCGAGGACCTCACCGGGTCCGAGATCTTCGACGAGGACGACCACGAGGTGGTCGACGCGGCCATCCTCTGGTGGCGCGACGGTGACGGTGACCTGGTGGACACGCTGGTGGACTCCCTGACCTCCCTGACGGACGGCGGTGTGGTCTGGGTGCTGACCCCGAAGAAGGGCCGCACCGGCTATGTCTCGCCCTCGGAACTGCAGGAAGCGGCGCCCACCGCCGGCCTGCACTGCACCACCTCCGCCGGGGTCTCCCAGGACTGGAGCGCCACCCGGCTGGTGACCCGGAAGAACAAGTGACCGGTTCCGCGCCGGTGCAGGCTCCCGCCCCGCAGTCCGGCACCGTGCCCTCCGTCGGGCAGCCGGCCCCGGACTTCGAGTTGGTCAACCAGTTCGGCGAGCCGGTCCGGCTCTCCGAACTGCGGGGCCGCACCGTGGTGCTGGTGTTCTTCCCGTTCGCCTTCTCCGGCATTTGCACGGGCGAACTGTGCGAACTGCGGGACAACCTGGCTGTCTTCGAGGACGCCGACGCCGTGGTGTTGGGCATCTCGGTGGACAGCAAGTTCGCCCAGCGCGCCTACGCCGAGAAGGAGGGCTACAGCTTCGACCTGCTGGCGGACTTCTGGCCGCACGGAGCGGTGGCGGAGCGGTACGGGGTGTTCGACCCGGAGAGCGGCATGGCCCTGCGCGGGACGTTCATCATCGACGCAGCCGGCACTGTCCGGTACGTCGTGGTCAATCCCCGGGGCCAGGCGCGTGACTTCGCCGGTTACCGGGCGGCCCTCGCGGAACTGTCCGGCGGTTCCCCCGCCCCCTCCACGGACCCGTCCTACAGCCGGGGACCGGAAACGGCATGAGGCAGCGGCGGCCCGGGGTGGGGATGACGGGATTTGCGAGCCTGCCCCCCGTCACGCCCGTGGAGCCGGCCCGCAACGAACTTGAGGTCCTGCAGGAGATCCACGGGGTCCTCGCGGGGAAACGCTTCGCGTTGCTCACCGGCGCCGGTCTCAGTACCGACTCGGGCATCCCCGACTACCGCGGCCCCGGTGCGGCGCCGCGCGCGCCCATGACGTACCAGGAGTTCATCGGCTCGCCGGATAACCGGCAGCGCTACTGGGCCCGGAACCACATCGGCTGGTCCCATCTCCGCCGGGCCGACCCCAACGACGGCCACACGGCCGTGGCCCGGATGGAGCGGCGCGGGCTGCTCACGGGCCTGATCACCCAGAACGTTGACCGGCTGCACGAGGATGCCGGCAGCCGGAACGTCGTGGACCTGCACGGCCGCTTCGACCGGGTGGTGTGCCTGGCCTGCGGCCGCAGCTACAGCCGGACCCTGCTGGCCGGGGTGCTGGAGGAACTCAACCCCGGATTCCTCGACGCCGCCCTCGCCGGCGGCGTGGTGGAAGCCGCTCCGGACGCGGACGCCACCGTGGAGGACGAGGCGCTGATCAGCGAGTTCGTCGTCGCGAACTGCCCGGCCTGCGGCGGCACCCTGAAACCCGACTTCGTCTACTTCGGCGAGAACGTGCCCAAGGACCGGGTGGAGCGTTCCTACGCCATGGTGGACTCCGCCGGCGCGCTGCTGGTGGCTGGTTCCTCGCTGACCGTGATGAGCGGGCTGCGCTTCGTCCGCCACGCCGTCAAGCAGGGCAAGGAGGTCGTGATCATCAACCGCGGCCAGACCCGCGGCGACGACCTGGCGACCATCAAGCTGGAGGCCGGCGTCAGCGAGTCCCTGACCTGGCTCGAGGCCGAGCTCCCCGCCCTCTGACCCGGCGCTCCGCGACCGCACCGATTGGCGCAGGAGCCCGCGTTTCGGGTAAGGTCAATGTTCGTTGGTTGACGTGCCGAGGCGCGGAAACCGGCGTGATGGGTCTTTAGCTCAGCTGGTAGAGCGCCACGTTTACACCGTGGATGTCATCGGTTCGATCCCGGTAGGACCCACCATCATGAACCCCGTCGCGGGAGCCGAAAGGCAGCCGCGGCGGGGTTTTTCTTTGCCTGCGGCCCGGCCCGGGGGACCGGTGGAGGTCAGGCCGTAAACCACGGCGGCCGGTCCCGGATAAATGTCGGTGCCTGGCCATAGCGTCAGCGGCATGGAACACGTACTCGTCACAGCCGGCCCGGACGGGCGCCCCCACACCGTGATCCGCGGCGGCCGGGAATGGATCATCGGCGCGGACCCGGTCCGCTGGTTCGAGCGGGTGAGCTGGTGGGAGGCCGAGCGGCGGATGCCGCGGGGCCTCGGCCGGGTGGACGTGGAAGTCTGGCAGGTCCAGGCGCGGCTGGGCCGCAATGCCGGATCGGCGCTGACCACCATGGAAGTGATCCGCGACGGCCTCGGCGGCGGGTGGCGGCTCAGGGACCTGGTGGCCGACGCGGCGTGAGGCCCTGTTCCGGGCCGAATTCCGGGCATTGGAAAAGCCCTCCACCGCGGCTATTGGGGGATGCCGCGGTGGAGGGCTTGAGAAAAAGATACCGGAAATGAGACGAAATGTGAAACTGAAAGCGGTTGAATTAGCCCAGTGTCGGGACTAATTCGCGGGGCCAGTCACCGGCCCCGGATCAGGCCGGCCGGACGGGGACGAAAACCCGGGGCTGGTCCCGCCAGCTCGGCTCCATGTCCGCGATGGTCTCGCGCATGATCTTGTCCGAGGCCTCCCGCGCCGCCGGCCCGTTGCCGGTGGCGATGGCCTCCGCGACATCCACGTGCCACTGCAGCGCGTAGGTCTGCGGATGGTCGGGCATGAGCCCGTGCATGGTCCGCCCGGTCAGCGTTTCCGCCACCTGCCCCACAAGGTTGGCGAACATCTCGTTCCCGGACCCCGTGAGCAGCAGCGAATGGAACCTGATGTCGAGGTCCAGGAACCTCGGGACGTCCCCGGCCACGCCCGCTTCCCGCATGGCGTGGGAGATTTCCACCAGCTCGCTGCGGATGTCATCGGGTGCGTTGGCCGCGGCCAGCTCGGCTGCGACGGGTTCCACCGCCGTGCGCAGCTCCGCGAGCGAGCGGAGCTGGGCGCCCCGGCCCTCACCGGCCAGGCGCCACCGGATCACGGACGGGTCGAAGGGGTTCCAGCGGTTGGCCGGCAGCACCCGGATTCCCACCCGCTTGATGGTCTCGACCAGGCCGAGGGACTGCAGCACCCGGACCGCCTCGCGGACCACGGAGCGGGAGACCTTGAGTTCGTCCTCCAGGTGCTCGGCGAGCATCACATGGCCGGTCGGGAGCTCGCCCCTGACAATCCGGGTTCCCAGATGCTCGATGGCTTGATGGTGGAGGCTGGTCGACATAGTCGTAAGCATAGTGGCGTGCCCGTCACAGGAGCCGCGAACGGGCGCGGTCCCGGCCGAAAATCATAGACTGTCTAGGAGGCGCCGTCTTCGGCCAGCCAACTGCACTCGTTGCACCCAAAGAATTGGAGATTTGATGTCAGCACACATCGGTGTCACCGGCCTTGCGGTGATGGGGGCAAACCTCGCCCGCAACCTCGCCCGTAACGGCTTCACGGTCGCCCTCCACAACCGCTCGGTGGAAAAGACCGACGCGCTCCTCGAAAAGCACGGCTCCGAGGGCGACTTCGTCCGGACTGAAACGCTGCAGGAACTCGTCGACTCGCTGGAGAAGCCCCGCCGCGTCCTGATCATGGTCAAGGCCGGCAAGCCGGTCGACTCCGTCATCGAACAGCTCGAGCCGCTGCTCGAACCCGGCGACATCATCATCGATGCCGGCAACTCGCACTATGAGGACACCCGCCGCCGCGAGGCCGCGCTCGCCAAGAAGGACCTGCACTTCGTCGGCATCGGCGTCTCCGGCGGCGAGGAGGGTGCCCTCAACGGACCCTCGATCATGCCCGGCGGCTCCAAGGAGTCCTACGAGGCCCTTGGCCCGCTCCTGGAGAAGATCTCCGCCCACGTGGACGGCCAGCCCTGCTGCGCCTGGATCGGCACCGACGGCGCCGGCCACTTCGTCAAGATGGTCCACAACGGCATCGAGTACGCCGACATGCAGGTCATCGGCGAGGCCTTCGACCTGCTCCGCTCCGGCGCGGGCATCGAACCGGCCGAGCAGTCCAAGATCTTCGCCGAATGGAACAAGGGCGACCTTGCCTCCTTCCTGATTGAAATCTCCGCCGAGGTCTTGGGCCACGTCGACGCCAAAACCGGCAAGCCGTTCGTCGACGTCGTAGTGGACGCCGCCGGCCAGAAGGGCACCGGCCGCTGGACGGTCATCTCCGCCCTGGAGCTGGGATCCCCGGTCTCCGGGATCGCCGAGTCCGTCTTCGCCCGGGCGCTGTCTTCCCAGGCCGGCCAGCGGAAGCTGGCCCAGGAGCTGCTCGCCGGGGGAGAGGCCGACGTCGACGTCCCCGAGACCTTTGTGGAGGACGTGCGCCAGGCGCTCTACGCCTCCAAGCTGGTCTCCTACGCGCAGGGCCTGGACATGCTCACCTCCGCCGCGAAGGAATACGGCTGGGAGCTGAAGCTGGACGAGATCGCCTCCCTGTGGCGGGGCGGCTGCATCATCCGCGCCGAACTGCTCAAGGACATCACCAAGGCGTACTCCGCCGATGAGAAGCCGGCCAACCTGCTCTTCGCCCCCGCGTTCACCGCCGCGATCGCCGACGCCCTGCCGGCGTGGCGCCGCGTGGTGGCCACCGCGGTGCAGCTGGGCATCCCGGTGCCGGTGTTCTCCTCCTCGCTGGCCTACTACGACGGCCTGCGCCGCAAGCGCCTGCCGGCCGCCGTGATCCAGGGCCAGCGCGACCTGTTCGGCGCCCACACCTACGGGCGCGTCGACGCCGAGGGCACGTTCCACACCCTGTGGGGCGAGGACAAGTCCGAGGTT
The DNA here is from genome assembly GCF_040702285.1 of Arthrobacter sp. NPDC080086. Taxonomy (NCBI): domain Bacteria; kingdom Bacillati; phylum Actinomycetota; class Actinomycetes; order Micrococcales; family Micrococcaceae; genus Arthrobacter; species Arthrobacter sp. NPDC080086. The sequence continues at coordinate 38,517 of NZ_JBFBKP010000028.1, read as the reverse complement.
GAGGCCGTGGACACCCACTAGCGCTTAAACGGCTGCGGCCGCCGTCCCGGGAGTCCGGGGCGGCGGCCGCAGTGGTTTAACCCTAGATGCGGTATTCGATCAGGTACTCGGCCGGGTCGACGGCCTTCTTGGTCTCGCGCTGGGCGTCGCGGTGCCGCCAGGTGGCGGGCACACCGGTCAGGATCGATTCGGCCGGGGCGTCCTTGACCACGACGGCGTTCGCGCCAATGGCGCTGTCCCGGCCGATGGTGATAGGGCCCAGGACCTTGGCGCCGGCGCCGATCACGACACGGTCCTCGATGGTGGGGTGCCGCTTGATCTTCGCCAGCGAGCGACCACCGAGGGTGACGCCGTGGTAGATCATCACGTCTTCGCCGATTTCCGCCGTCTCGCCAATCACCACGCCCATGCCGTGGTCAATGAAGAACCGCCGGCCGATCGTGGCGCCCGGATGGATCTCGATGCCGGTCATGAACCGGGCCAGTTGGGAGATCAGCCGCGCCGGGAACCGCAGCGACGGGTTCTGCCACAAGCGGTGGGTGAGCCGGTGGGCCCAGATTGCGTGCAGCCCCGAGTAGGCGAAGAAGTTTTCGAAAGAGCCTCGCGCCGCCGGGTCGTGGGACCGGGCGGTGTCGAGGTCTTCCTTGAGTCGTGCGAAAAAGCCCACAAAATTCTTTCTGAGAATGCGGCCGCGTTAGGGTCAGCCGCGGATGTCGTCGTACAGCACGGTGGAGATGTAGCGCTCCCCGAAATCGCAGACCACGGCAACGATCAGCTTACCGGCGTTCTCCGGCCGCTTGGCCAGTTCCAGCGCGGCCCAGACGATCGCACCGGAGGAGATGCCGCCGAGGATGCCTTCCTTGACGCCGAGGTCCCGGGCCACCCGGACGGAGTCCTCGAGGGAGGCGTCGATGACCTCGTCGTAGATGGTGGTGTCGAGGATCTCGGGGACGAAGTTCGCGCCCAGGCCCTGGATCTTGTGCGGGCCGGGGGCGCCGCCGTTGAGGATGGGGGAGTCCTTGGGTTCGACGGCGACGATCTGTACGCCGGGCTTGCGCTCCTTGAGGACCTGGCCGACGCCGGTGACGGTTCCGCCGGTGCCGACGCCGGCGACGAAGATGTCCACCTTGCCGTCGGTGTCCTCCCAGACCTCCTCGGCCGTGGTGCGGCGGTGGACGGCGGGGTTGGCCTCGTTGGCGAACTGCTGGGCCCAGATGGAGTTCTCGGTGTTGGCGACGATCTCCTGCGCCTTTTCGACGGCGCCGCGCATGCCCTCGGAACCTGGCGTCAGGACGATCTCGGCACCGTAGGCGCGCAGCATGACGCGGCGCTCGGTGGACATGGTCTCCGGCATGGTGAGGATGACCTTGTAGCCGCGGGCCGCGCCGACCATGGCCAGGGCGATGCCGGTGTTGCCGGAGGTGCCCTCGACGATCGTGCCGCCGGGCTTGAGGGCGCCGGACTTCTCCGCGGCGTCGATGATGGCGACGCCGATCCGGTCCTTGACGCTGTTGGCCGGGTTGTAGAACTCCAGCTTCACGGCCACGGTTGCGTCCAGGCCCTCGGACAGCCGGTTCAGGCGGACCAGCGGGGTGCCGCCGACAAGCTGGGTTACGTCGTCATAGATTCGTGCCATGGGGAAATGTGCCTATCTGTGAGGAGGGAATTCTAGGGTCAGCTTATTGAGGGCGCGAGAAGCCCGGCTAAGCATTAAGCCATGCGGAGTAATATTTCCTTGCCTTCGCCAGCTTCGGGTTGATAATCACCTGGCAGTAGCCCTGGTCCGGGTTCTTCGCGAAGTAGTCCTGGTGGAAATCCTCCGCCACGTGGAAGACCGGCAGCCGGCTGACCTCGGTGACGATCGGGTTGGCCCACAGCTCCTGGTTCCGCTCGATCGCCTCCTCGAACAGGATCTTCTCCTCCGTGGTCTCGTAGAACATGGACGAGCGGTACTGCGTGCCGACGTCGTACCCCTGCCGGTTCAGCGTGGTGGGATCGTGCAGGGCGAAGAACATGTCCAGGATGACCTCCGCCGGGATGACGGATTCGTCGAAGCTGACCGCTACCACTTCCGCGTGGCCGGTGGTCCCGGAGCAGACCGAGTAGTAGTCGGGGTTTCGGTCGTGACCGCCGGTGTAGCCCGAGACCACCGAGGTCACGCCCCGGGTCTTCTGGTACACGGCGTCCAGGCACCAGAAGCAGCCGCCACCCAGCACAAAGGTCCGTTCGCTGCTGCCGTTCACGACGTCGGTGTCCACGCGTTCTCCTGTCTTGGTTTCCTGCATGCTGTTCCTTTCGGCCCGTGCGGGATCGTCCGTACGGGATCCTCCTTGTTCAATGGATGAACCGTCCGGATCATTCCCGCCGGGGCGTCCCGGACGGTCAATAGGGTAAGAATGTGGGTATGGAACCAGAGGACACGGACGCTTCAGCCCCGCCCGCCGGCCACGCCCCGGACGATGCCGCTCCCATGGGAAGCACCGGGAACACCCCTGACATAGCAGGAACCGCCGACGCCGGGACAGCCCGCCGCGAGGGCAGCGATGAGACCGCCGATGCCGGGGACAACGGCGCCACCCTCGGCGCCGTCCAGGTGGCCGTCGAGGAACTCTGGCCCGAATCCCTGGCCGAAGGCTGGGACGAGGTGGGCCTGGTGGCCGGACACCCGTCCGCGCCGGTTACCCGCGTGCTCTTCGCCGTCGACCCCACCCTCGAAGTGATCGAGGAGGCCGTGGAGTGGGGAGCGGAACTGCTCATCACCCACCACCCGCTGCTGCTCAAGGGCGTGACCTCGGTGGCGGCCAACACGCCCAAGGGCCGGGCGGTGCACCGCCTGATCGAAACCGGTACCGCGCTGCTGACCGTGCACACCAACGGCGACTCCGCCGTGGGAGGTGTCTCCGACGTGCTGGCTGACGCGCTCGGCCTGCAGGACGTCCAGCCCCTGACCCAGGCGGCGAACGGGCTCCCCGAGGAAGGCATCGGACGGGTCGGCGACCTCGCCGACGTCGAGACCCTGGGTGACTTCGCCGCCCGTGTCTTCGGCATCCTCCCCGCGGTCGCCGGCGGTGTCCGCGTCTCCGGCGACCGCGACGGCCTGGTGCGCCGGGTGGCGGTCTGCGGCGGGGCCGGCGACTCGCTCTTCGATCAGGTGCGGGCCAGCAACGCCGACGTCTATGTCACCGCCGACCTGCGCCACCACCCTGCCTCCGAGGCCCGCGAGGCCGCACTCAACGACCGCCCCTACCTGATCGATGTCTCGCACTTCGCCAGCGAATGGCTCTGGCTGCCGGCGGCGGCCGAGGCGTTGGGCAACGTTCTGGCGGACCAGGGCCACGACGTCGAGATCCGGGTCAGCACCACCAACAGCGATCCGTGGGACTTCATCCTCACACCCGGCTGAACCCGGCTGGCCCCGGCCTGCCCCCCGTTTGCGGGGAGCCCCGGGTGAGCGCAGGGCATGCCACGCGCTAGAGTCGAGGGAGCGCCGTTCAGGTGCCCGGCACGGCCGGACGATAGACACTCGGAGGAAACAGTGGCCAAGGCAGCCCCGGCGGAACAGATGAAGTTACTCGAGCTGCAGGCGCTCGACGCGAAACTGAAGTCACTCTCCAACCGCCGCCGCAGCCTCGAAGGCGACTCCCGCATCACCGACCTGGAGTCCGCCCTGGGCGTGGCCAACGGTGAGCTCGGCGCGGCGAAGGTGGCCGTCGCCGACGCGGAACTGGAGCTTAAGCGCGCCGAGGCCGACGTCGAGCAGGTGGCCTCCCGGATCGCCCGCGACGAGGCCCGGCTGAACAGCGGAACGGGCCTCTCCAAGGACCTGGTGGCGCTGCAGAAGGACATCGCGTCCCTGAATAAGCGCCGCTCGGACCTGGAAGACGTGGAGCTCGAGGTCCTGGAGCGGCTGGATGCGCTGCGCCTGCGCCAGGCCGAGCAGCAGCAGATCGTCGACGACATCCAGGGCTCGTTCGCCGGCATCCGCGCCGAGATCGACGAGAAACTCGCCGAGGTCGCGGCGGAACACACCGCGGTCCGCGGGCAGCGCGCAGAGTTCGCGGCCGGACTGGACGAGGGCATGCTGGCGGTCTACGAAAAGACCCTGGCCAAGCGCGGCGTCGGTGCCGCCCGGCTGTTCCACGGCACCTCGGAGGGTTCCGGCATGCAGTTGAGCCCCGGCGACCTCGCCGAAATCAAGGCCGCCGCGGAGGACGATATCGTCTTCTGCCCGGACTCCGGCTGCATCCTGGTGCGCTCCGCCGAATGGGCCTGACCGGAGCCTAGCCCGGCAGGATCAGGTTCAGCGTGTGCGGCTTCCGGGCCGTACCGGGGACCAGTTCCGCCGGCCACTTCTCGGCCGCCGCCTTCTGCAGCTGCGCGGGGGTCTGCGGGGCCCTGCCGCGCCGGGTCAGTAGGTGCCGGGCCAGCTCGCCGCGGGTGTGCTTGGCGAAGTGGCTGACCACCTTGCGCACCCCGTTGACCTCGGTGAACACATTCACGGCAACGGTACGCTCCGGCGGCGGGGCCCAGGCGGCCGCGTAGGTGCTGGAGCGGCAATCCACCAGGAGCTCGCCGTCGGTCTCCCCGGCCAAAGCTGCGGTGATCTGCGGTTTCCAGTAGGAGGCCAGGCGCCCGATCCCTGGGAGAGCCGTGCCCATCGAGAGCCGGTAGGCCGGCACCCTGTCGCCGAACCGGATGGCACCCCAGAGCGCGGAGACCACCAGGACGGACGCGTCCGCCTTCTTCCGCTGCGCCGGGGTCAGCGATGAGTAGCCCAGGGCGTCGTACAGCACCCCGGAGTAGACCTGGTGGGCTGGCGCGGCGGGCTCGGCGTGCAGCCTGGTGTTGCGTTCGACGTCGGCGCTCAGCGAGGCTCCTACACCCAGCAGTGACAAGGCGTCCTCGTGCGCACTGACCGTGCCGAGGGCCTCCAGCACCTGCGCCCGCCCGTCGTTCAGGTCGGGAAAACTCAGCGACGAGGGGTCGACGGCGTCGCCGCGGCTTGCGGGGGTCTTACCCTCGGAGGGCGGGAGCAGAATCAGCACCGTACGATCCTACCGGCGCAGCTCCGGCATCCGGCGCCCGTCCCCATGACGGCTGCCGGGCCTCGTGAAGGTGGTGGCGCGCCTAGCTGGGCGGGGGAGGGGCCGGCGGCGTAGCTGCCGTCCGGGCGGCGGCCGCCGCGGCCTGGTTCTCCCGGGCGAGGAAGGCCGAGAGCTCTCCGATGGTGCTCATGAGAGGTGCCGGGAAGACGACCGTGGAGTTCTTGTCCACCGCGATCTCCACCAGAGACTGCAGGTTCCGCAGCTGCAGGGCGAGCGGGTGCTCCATCATCATGTCCGAGGCCTCGCCGAGGGCCGCGGCCGCGATCGATTCGCCCTCGGCGGCGATGATCTTGGCCCGCTTCTCCCGCTCCGCCTCGGCCTGCCGGGCCATGGCCCGCTTCATGCTTTCGGGCAGCTGGATGTCCTTGAGCTCCACCAGGGTCACCTCGACGCCCCATTCCAGGGTCAGGGCGTCCAGGATCTCCCGGATATCCCCGTTGATGCGCTCGGTCTCGGAGAGCGTTTGGTCCAGGCTGTGCCGTCCCACCACCTTACGGAGCGTGGTCTGGGCGATCTGGTTGATGGCGGCGGCGACGTTCTCGATCGCGACGACGGACTTCACGGCGTCGATGACGCGGTAATAGGCGACGGCGGAGATATCCACGCTGACGTTGTCCTGGGTGATGATCCCCTGGGACTGGATGGGCATGGTCACGATCCGGAGGCTGACCAGCTGCAGCCGGTCGACGACCGGGATGATGAAGCGCAGCCCCGGCATCCGCACGCCGATTACCCGGCCCAGGCGGAAGAGAACGCCGTGTTCGTACTGACGGACGATCCTGATCGAGGAACGGGCGGCGATCAGCACGAGGACGGCGACGATCAGCCATATGACGACGGCGGTGAAGTCCATCCGGATCGCTTCCTTGGACGGTGGGGTGCCTGTTTCCATTCTCCCACCGGCCGGGGCGGAAGGATCCGGGGCAAATGGCCCGCCGGCCAGACCGTAGAATGGTCAACGGATGGGTTGACCAGGCGGCCGCGCGTCACGCAAGTGGCTCGAGGAACGTCCGGGCTCCGCAGGGCAGGGTGGTGGGTAACGCCCACTCGGGGTAACCCGCAGGCCAGTGCCACAGAGAACAGACCGCCCGGGGCGGCGCCGTGTTTGCACGGTACCGTGGCCGGGTAAGGGTGAAACGGTGGTGTAAGAGACCACCAGCTTCCCGGGTGACCGGGAAGGCTAGGTAAACCCCACCCGGAGCAAGGCCAGACAGGACACGTTTGAGGGCTGCCCGCCCGAGTGTCCGGGTAGGCTGCTGGAGGGCGTCGGCAACGGCGTTCGTAGATGGATGGCCGCTATTCCCGTGCCGGCAACGGCCCGGGACCACAGAACCCGGCGTATCGGTCAACCCATCCCACGACTTAGAGCAGGACAACGGCTGAGGGCCGGCACCATGCTGAAGTGGTCCCCGAAAGTTGGACTCACAATAAGGTGAGCTTATACGTAGCGGCCTCTTGAAGGGTTCTCGAGGAAGCCTTCGTTCCAGACGGGACGGAGCCTTCCTTCGCAATCAGCGCCCTAGGAAGTCAAGAGCAGCTCGGCGGGAATGGTAAAAACCCATGCCGACGTCCCTCATGAGGAAGTCTACGAATGTGGAAGGAGCGGCGGTTGAACGGTAATCCGGTGAGGTCCCACGGAGAAGCCGGAGCGCTGGTCTTCGGGCCTCTTTGAACCTAGAATTCGGGCACCGGTCAGCGGCGAACCAGGAGGATGAGCATGGAGGCTCTACTGTTTGGTTTAGTCGGGCTGGCAATGGGTCTATTTTGCTTAGCCATCTCCGGCCCCTTGGCCAAACTGGCGACGAACTGGAACATCTTCATTCGTCAAGATGCAGACGTTCTTGAGGCTTATAGAAGCATGAAGCTCCGCAAGATACGACTGGTCGCAAAGAGCTTCATGGTTCTTGGTGGCGTTTTTGTTATCGCGGGGCTTATAGGTTGGAGCCTTGGGAATCGTTAGCCAAGCAGCCGGGATTTGACGAACCTACTACCGTCTCTGCCCGCAATACCCGCCGGTCTGGACTATGCCGTCCTCCTAGCTAGGAGGGCCGTTGCCATGTTGGAAGCACGGTATGCCACAGGGCTTAGGCCCTCGAGCGTCGTTGAGATTCTTTCGGTGTTGTACCAGTGGATGTATTCGCTTAGCGCTGATGCCAGTGCGTCGGTGTTGAAGAATTGGACGCGGTGGAAGAGCTCTTCTTTGAGGTGTCCGAAGAAGTTCTCCATGACAGCGTTGTCGTAGCAGTTGGCTCTGCGGGACATGGATTGAATCGCGCCGGCGTTTTGCAGAAGTTCGCGCCAGGAGGGGGGTTGGTATTGGAACCCCTGATCGGAGTGCACGAGTGGTTTCTGATCGTCCTCAAGGGCAGCCAGGGCGCGCCGTAGCGAGGAGTTTGTAAGTTCCAGATTCGGCGAGATTCCGATGGCGTAGGAGATAATCGACCGGTCGAAGAGGTCCATCACCGCGGATAGGTAGAGTTTCCTGTCGCCCACGCTGAACTCGGTCACAACCGTCACCCACTTCTGGTTCGGTGCATCTGCTTGGAACTGGCGTTTCAACAGGTTCGGGGCAATTGCGCCTTGCTCGCCCTGATAGGAGTTGTAGCGCTTCTTTCGTCGAACCTTGCAGACCAGCCGCAGCGCACGCATCAGCTTCAGCACCGTCTTCTTCGCGACCGTCCATCCTCGTTTGATCAGCTCGATATGGACACGGCGGTGCCCGTATCGGGCGTGGCTCTTCTCAAAGATGCTCGTGACCGCGGCTTTGAGGTCTGCTTGCGGGTCAGGGGCGAGGAGTCGAGCTTGGTGGTAGAAGAACGTGGACCGAGGCAGCCCGGCAACGTCCAGAAGAACTTCCAACCGGTGTTCGGCCTTGAGAGCGATCACAGCGCTGACTTTTAGCGCTGTTCCTCGTCCCTCAAGGCGTTTACTTTTCCCAGGAAGGCCACCTCGGCCCGCAACCGCTCGTTCTCGCGGCGCAGCCGCTGCAGCTCCGACTCCGGCTCGTCCGGATCCTGCGGAGACGCGAATGGTCGTCCGGGTGGTTTAGGGCGTAAACCGTCTTCGCCGTCATTGCGGTATTTCCGTACCCACTTCTTGATCAGATCCGGTGAAGCGAGTTCGAGCTCCTGGGCCAGGGATATCTGGCTCTCCCCGGCCAGGAAACGACGGACCGCATCGAGTTTGAACTCAGACGTGAACTTCCGATGGGTTGATTTGGTCACTAGCGCCGCACCTCCGCGAAGTCTCCAACGGGTATGAATGCGGATGACAGCCTTCGAATCGACCCCGACCCTCGTCGCCGCTGCCTTCGCGCCCCACCCCGCCTCGAACAACGCTACAGCGGCCTCACGCTGTTCCTCAGATAAAGAACTACTCTCCTGCATAGAACTGCTCCCCGATAGAAGGACCGATTTCTCAGTCCAACTTTCGGGGAGCAGTTCATGCGGTGCCGGCCCTCAGCCGTTGGTGGAGGTGCAGGTCAGGCCTTGCGTTTGATCCAGCCCCACACTGCGGTGGCGACCAGGAGGACCAGGCCGATGATGGCCAACCACAGCAGGCCCTTCACCACGAAGCCAAGGATCGAGAGGATGAGCCAGATGACAAGAAGTGCAACGATGAGTCCCATGCCGCCATCCTAGGCCAGTGGTGCCGGGAAACCCTGGCAATCCGATGTGAGTGATTTCACCCTGTACCGGCCGGTAGGGGGAGGGGGTCCGCCCTAGAATGGAGCGTGAACGTAGAGGTTCAGCCATCGGGTCTGCGTTCGCAGCCGGTGGCTTTTTCTTTGCGGTCACGCGCTCGCCGGGGTGGACCGAATCCCCGCAGCGAGAAGGTTCCGGAGACCCGCCGGCGGCCGACTTCCGCACACGAGGACGTATGCGGTGGATTTTAGGAAGGTAGTTCTGTGAGCCAGACGTCAGATTCTTGTCTTGATACGTGGATGGGCCGGGAGGCGCTCGCCGAGGCCATGATTCCGGTGATCGGCCGGCTGTACCGCGAAAACAATGTGGTGACCTCCATTCACGGCCGGAGCCTGATCAACAAGTCCACCATGAACATCCTGAAGGCGCACCGCTTCGCCCGCCGGATGAGCAAAGAGGAACTCCGCCTCGAGGAGACCGCCCCGCTGCTGGACGCGCTCACCAAGCTGGACCTCGGCGCCGCGGCCATCGACATCGCCCGCCTGACCGAGAAGTACCGCGCCGAGGGCGACGGCGTCAGCCTGGATGAGTTCCTCCGCGAAGAACTCGCTGAGGTTGTCGGCAAGCGCGGCGGCGATGACCGCACCAGCACCGACGTCGTGCTCTACGGCTTTGGCCGCATCGGACGCCTCCTGGCCCGCCTCCTGATCGAGAAGGCCGGCGGCGGCCACGGCCTGCGCCTGCGCGCGATCGTGGTGCGCCGGGGCTCGGACAACGACCTCGCCAAGCGCGCCAGCCTGCTGCGGCGTGACTCCGTCCACGGCTCCTTCGAAGGCACCATCAAGGTTGACCTCGAGAACGACACCATCACCGCCAACGGTGTGCAGATCCAGGTCATCTACTCGGACAACCCCGCCACCGTCGACTACACCGCCTACGGCATCCACGACGCGCTGGTGGTCGACAACACCGGCCGCTGGCGCGACGCCGAGGGCCTCTCCCAGCACCTGCAGAGCAGGGGCGTGTCCCGGGTCCTGCTCACCGCACCGGGCAAGGGCGACCTGAAGAACATCGTGCACGGCATCAACCACGCCGCGATCACCGACGAGGACAAGATCGTCACCGCCGCGTCCTGCACCACTAACGCCATCACCCCGGTGCTGAAGGCCATCAATGACCGCTACGGCGTCATCCACGGCCACGTGGAGACCGTCCACTCCTTCACCAACGACCAGAACCTGATCGACAACTTCCACAAGGGCGACCGGCGCGGACGCTCCGCTGCGCTGAACATGGTCATCACCGAGACCGGTGCCGCCAAGGCCGTCGCCAAGGCCCTCCCCGAACTCCAGGGCAAGCTCACCGGCAACGCCATCCGCGTCCCCACCCCGGACGTCTCGATGGCCATCCTGAACCTGAACCTCGAGAACGGCACCACCAAGGACGAGGTCAACGACTACCTGCGCGAGATGTCGCTGCACTCCGAGCTGCGCAAGCAGATCGACTACATCGACTCGCCCGAGGTGGTCTCCACCGACTTCGTCGGCTCCCGCCGCGCCGGCATCGTGGACGGCCTCGCCACGATCTCCAACGACAAGAACCTCGTCCTCTACGTCTGGTACGACAACGAGTTCGGCTACAGCTGCCAGGTGGTCCGGGTCATGGAGGAAATGGCCGGGGTCAACCCGCCGTCGTTCCCCGCCAAGGACGCCGTCGCCACCCTTGAGGCCGCGGGCCTGCCCGTCGAGGTCGGCTAAGTCACCGACACGGAGCGCTTTCCCGGCCGGTTCTCTGGAAACGGCCGGGAAAGCGAACCACAATGGGAGCCATGGAACAGAACCAGGCTACGGAGCACGAAACCACCCTTGAACACGCCCTCGATGTGGCCCGGCGCAATGCCAAGGAAGCCAAGCGGCTCCTCGACGACGCCCGCGCCAAACGTGAAGCCGGAGAGATCGACGACGCCCGGGTCGCCCAGCTGGAGGCCCTGTCGAACCTCGCGGAGGAGGACCTCCGCCGCGTCACCCGCGAACAGTAGCCCCGCGGCCCCGCCCTTCTGGTAAGACCCTGACCCTCCCTCCACACTGTGCATAACCGCGGTCCGGGGCGGGCAGCGGCCTAGGCTTTTCCCGTGATGGAGAACCAGCACCCGGCAGCGGATCCCGCGGAGACCGCGTGAGCGTCACGTGGGCGCAGTACCGGAGGGCACGACGGCGGTCCCGCCAAGCGTGGATTGTCCTGGCGGCCGCCGCGCTGGCCTTTCTCCTGACGCTGGTCTGGTTCTTTGCCGACGGCCAGTTCCGCCTCGGCGGCGGGTTCTCCGACGGGCCTACGGACGCCCCGGTGCTGGCGGCGTGGATGAGTCCCGTCGCTGCGGTGCGGGCGGTGCCGGCGGGCCGGGTCGCGGACCTGCTGGAGTCGCTGCCGGTCAGGGCCCGGGATCCCGCCGCCAACTACGACCGGGCGGCGTTCGGACAGGCGTGGCTCGACGTCGACCGGAACGGCTGCGATACCCGTAACGACATCCTCCGGCGGGACCTCGCCGACGCCCGTTTTACGGACGGGTCCCGCTGCCGGGTCGGTTCCGGCAGTTTCCGGGAGCCCTATACCGGCCGGCAGACAGCCTTCCGGCGTGGGGCCGAGTCCAGCAAGGCCATCCAGATCGACCACGTCGTGGCGCTCGGCGACGCGTGGCAGACCGGCGCGCAGCAGCTCACGGCCCTGCAGCGCACACACCTCGCCAACGACCCGCTGAACCTGGTTGCTGCGGACGGCCCTGCCAACCAGGACAAAAGCTCCTCGGACGCCGCCGGCTGGCTCCCGCCCAACAAGGCCTTCCGCTGCCACTACGTCGCCCGCCAGGTCTCGGTGAAGGCGGCCTACGCCCTGTGGGTGACGGCGGCGGAAAAGGAGGCGATGCGGCGGGTGCTCGGAAGCTGCCCGGATCAATCGACCATCAGGCCAGGCTGAACTCCTGCCGGGCCAGTTCGGCTTCCAGCCGCTCGACGTCGTCCCGGTGGCAGAGCTCGGTGGCCGGGGTGGTGACCGTTGCGCTGCCCGCCGCGACGGCGGAGCGGAACGCGGCGGCGCTGTCCAGCCCTTGCGCCAGCCGCAGGACGAATGCCGCGAGGAAGCTGTCTCCGGCACCGACCGTGCTGCGGACCTCCACTTTCGGGACGGCCAGGCGCAGCGTGCCCGCCGTGGAGGCGAGCACCGCGCCGGCCGCGCCGAGGGTCAGGGCCACGTTCTCGGCGGAGCCGTCCGCCACCAGCGTGGCGGCGGCGTCGAGTTCTGCCTGCTCGTCCTTCAAAGTGGTCCCGAAGTGCAGGCCCAGCTCCCGCCGGCTGGGCTTGACCAGGAAGACGCCCTCGGCCAGGGCGGCGGCCAGAGCCGGACCGGAGGCGTCCACCACGCAGCGGGCGCCCTGCTCCCGGGCCAGGCGGGCGATCCGGGCGTAGAAGTCCTCGGGCACGCCGGGTGGCAGGCTGCCGCTGGCCACCACGTAGCCGCCGGGCTGGATGGAATCGGCCACCAGCCCCAGGCAGAGGCGCCATTCGGGTTCGCTGAGCTCGGGGCCCTGGAGGACGAAGCGGAATTGCTCGCCGGTGCCGGTCTCGTCCACGGTGAAATCCTGCCGGGTGCTGCCCTGGAGCGGGACCACCAGGGCGGGCAGCCGCTCGGCCTCGACCAGTCGGCGGTAGGCCTCGCCGGTTGGCCCACCGGCGGTGTAGATGGCGAGGGGCCGGCCGCCGAGGCGCTGGACCACGCGGGCCACGTTGATGCCGCCGCCGCCGGGATCCAGGCGGCTCGGGCCGCAGCGCAGCTTATGGCCGCTGGTGACGTGCTCCGTGGTGGTGCTGACGTCCAGGGCCGGGTTGATGGTGAGGGTCAGGATGGGCTTCGCCGGGGCGGGCAGAGTGGCTTCCATGCTGCCAAGCATAGGAGCGGCGGCCGCCGGTGTCCCGGGTCGTCGCCGGTTAGTGCCCGAAGGGGTCCGGGTCCACGCCGGGCATCCAGGTCAGGCCCGGGACGCCCCAGCCGCTCTTCTTGGCCTGCTTCATCGCCTTGCGGGAGTACCGGTCGATCAGGCGGTTGACGTACAGCTTGCCGTCGAGGTGGTCGTATTCGTGCTGCATCACCCGGGCGAACCAGCCCGTCGCCTCGAACTCGATCGGGTTGCCCTCGCCGTCGAAGCCCTGCACCCGGGCCCATTCGGCACGCTTGAGCGGGTAGTGGCCGCCCGGGAAGGACAGGCAGCCTTCCTCTTCCTCGTCCGGGTCCGGCAGCGCCCCGGAGACTTTGGAGAGCGTGAGGACGGGGTTGACCACGACGCCGGAGGGCGGCGCGCCGTCGTCGTTCTCGTACTTGTAGACGAAGAGGCGCTTGCCGACCCCCACCTGCGGGGCGGCCAGTCCGACGCCGTTGGCGGCGTCGTTGGTTTCGAACATGTCCGCGATCAGGGTCCGCAGCTCGTCGTCGAAGACCTCGACCTCGGCGGCCCGGCGGTGCAGCACGGGTTCGCCCCAGATGGTGATGGGCAGGACAGTCATGGCGCGGAGCTTCCTTTGGTGCGGGGGAGGGAGAGGTGCGGGGGAGGGGACGGGTCAGCCGGCGATGCCGCGGCCGACGACGTCCCGCATGATCTCGTTGGTGCCGCCGAAGATGGTCAGCAGGCGGGCGGCGAGGAAGGCCTGCGCCACCGGGTATTCCATGATGTAGCCGTAGCCGCCGTGCAGCTGCAGGCAGCGGTCCGTGACGGACTTCGCCCGCTCGGAGGCCCACAGCTTCACCCGGGCGGCGGAGGACGCGTCGAGTTCCCCGGCGTTGAACACGGTGATGGCCCGGTCCACGTAGGACTCGGTGACCTCGACCTCGGTGAGGATGTCGGCGAGCTCGAAGCGGCTGTTCTGGAAATCGATGATCCGCTCGCCGAAGGCGTTGCGGTCCTTCGTGTACCGCACGGTCGCCTCGTACACGGCGCGGGCGACGGCGGAACCGGCGACGGCGATGCCCAGCCGGCCCTGCGGCAGCTGCCCGGCGCAGTACCGCAGCCCCTGGCCCTCCTCGCCGACGAGGTCGGCGTGCGGGACCCGGACATTGTCGAAGAAGAGCTCGGCGGTGTCGGAGGCCTTCAGGCCCATCTTGTCGAGCTGGTTTCCGGTGGTGTAACCCTCGCCCTTGCGGACCATGAAGAGCGAGAAGGACTCGGCGCCGCCGCGGCCGCTCCCGCCGTCGGTGCGGGCGAGGACCAGGGCGGCGTCGCCGGAGATGCCGTTTCCGATGAACGTCTTCTGGCCGGTGATCAGCCAGTCATCGCCGTCGCGGACGGCCTTCGTGCGGACGCCGCGGAGGTCGGAGCCCGCGCCCGGCTCGGTCCAGGCCACGGAGGTGACGGTCTCGCCGGAAACCATGCCGGGCAGCCAGCGCTGCTTCAAATCCTCCGAGCCGTAGGCCAGCAGATGCGGCAGGACCATGTCGTCGTGCAGGTGGAAGGCCAGGCCCACGGCGAGGTGGTTGCTCTTGGCGAATTCCTCATCCAGCACGGCGCGGAACCGGTAGTCGGTCATGCCGAGGCCGCCGAACTCCTCGGGGACGGCGAGCCCCAGCAGGCCCTGTTCCCCGGCGGCGGTCCACAGCTCCCGCGGCATCATGTGGTCCCGGTCCCACTGCGCGTAATGCGGGGCCACGGAACGGACGTTGAACTCGGCCGCCATTTCGCGGAACATCTCATGGTCTTCTTCGAAGAGCTGGCGCCTCATCGCGGTTCCTTCCATGCGTTTTCGGGACAAACAGCAAAGGCCGCACCGGATATCCGGTGCGGCCTTTGGCAAGGTCGGACAATCGTGCCGTCCTCGGTGAGGGTGAGCGACGGGGGTTGAACCCGCGACCTCCTGGACCACAACCAGGCGCTCTGCCAACTGAGCTACGCCCACCATGTGCCTGTCAGTCGAACCGGCGAACCGGCCTTCCGGAAAGGCAACGACAAATAGCTTACCTGCTTCGCGGGGGTGCTTTTGCCAGTTTCGGCGATTTCATCGAAAAAAGGCCAAAACGTGAGGCAGATTACTCTGCCCGGGCACCCGCGGGGGACTCGGCCGGGGCGCCTCCGGGGTTCCCGGCGTCGTCCGCGGCGTCCGTCGGCGCGCTGCCGGGGGCGGCGCCCGAGGTGGCCATGACGTCCTTGGCGATGCGCTGGGCGGTGGAGCTGTCCGGGCCGGGCGCCGGCACGAAGACGGCCTGCCGGTAGTAGCGGAGCTCGTCGATGGAGTCCTTGATGTCGCCGAGGGCGCGGTGGCCGCCGAGCTTGGCGGGGGACTGGAAGTAAGCGCGGGCGTACCAGCGGCGGGAGAGTTCCTTGATGGTGCTGACGTCGATCACCCGGTAGTGCAGGTGCTCAACCAGGTCCGGCATGTCCCGGACCAGGAAGACGCGGTCGGTGCCCACCGAGTTGCCGCCGAGCGGTGCTTTCTTCGGGTCCGGCACCCACTTCTTGATGTAGGCCAGCACCATTTCCTGCGCCTCGGCCATGGTCTTGCCGTGCGGGAGTTCCTCCAGCAGTCCGGAGCGGGTGTGCATGTCGCGCACGAAGTCGTTCATCTGGGCCAGGGCGGCGTCGTCCGGTTTGATGACGACGTCGACGCCGTCGCCGAGGATATTCAGTTCCGAGTCGGTCACCAGGGCCGCCACCTCGATCAGGGCGTCATTCTTGGTGTCCAGGCCGGTCATTTCGCAGTCGATCCACACGATGCGTTCATTAGATATAGGCACGCGCCCAGCCTACCGTTCCGCCGCCCCGGAGGGGCCCGGTGCTACGATTTTGGCAACGCGGCCGTCGGAATTTTTCCTCCGTGCGGCGTGCCCCTGACCGGCTTTCAGGCCACGAGTGGGCTCCACCAGCACTCGACAGATTGGACACCCCTGAGATGACGGCGCCTGTACCTGCGGCGGGGAAGACGGCTGCCGGTACGTCCCGGACATCCTCCGGGGCACCGTCAGCGGCGGCCCCGGCCGACGTGGACAACGCACGCTCACCCATCCTCTCCGGATTCCTGGGCTCGCTGTTCATGTTCGTCGGTTCCCTCGGCGTCGGCTGGCTGGCGCCGGTCTCCGAACTGCGCCGGCTGCCGCTCTTCATCTGGATGCGCACCGAGGCCGTGGGCGTCGGCATGTGCATCGTGCTGCTGGCGGTCGGCGGGATGCTGCTGGTGCGGGCGTGGCTGCGGCTGGGCCAGCGGGTCCGGCACTGGGGCGCCGGTGCGCGGAAGGCGACCATGACCGCCGTCGTCGCGTGGGGCCTGCCGATGATGTTCTCCGTGCCGCTCTTCAGCCGCGACGTCTATGCCTACATCGGCCAGGGCCGGCTGATGGTCGAGGGCTTCAACCCCTACGAGAACGGCATCTCCGCGCTCTCCAACTACTTCCAGCTCGGCGCGGACAAGATGTGGACCGAGGCGCCGGTGCCCTACGGCCAGCTATTCCTCTGGATTGAGCAGTTCGTCGTGTGGTCCACCAACGTCCAGCCGGAGGCCAGCATCATGCTGTTCCGGCTGGCCGCACTCGTGGGGATCGTGCTCTGCATCATCTATGTCCCGAAGCTCGCGGAACTGCACGGGGTCAACCCGCACCGCGCCCTGTGGCTGACCGCCGCCAACCCGCTGTTCCTGACCAACTTCATCGCCAGCGTCCACAACGACGCGCTGATGATCGGCCTGGCCCTCGCCGGCCTCTACTACTGCGCCACCAAGCGGGTGCTGGTGGGTCTGGTCCTGGTGACGCTCTCGATTGCGGTCAAGCCGATCACGATCGTCTTCCTGCCCTTCATCGGGCTGCTGTGGGCCGGCAAGAACGCCGGGTGGCCGCGGAAGTTCGTGTTCTGGGCCCTGACCGCCGGGATCAGCGTGGGCCTGCTCTACGCCATGAGCGCCGTCAACGGCTTCGGCTTCGGCTGGATCAACGGCCTGTCCGCCCCCGGCAGCATCTGGATCTGGTACGCCCCGGTGGGCCTGGTCGGGCTGATCGTCGCCTCCATTTCCAACGCCTTCGGCCTCGACGGCTGGGGCCTGGCCAAGTACGTGTACGACGCCGGTAAGGTCCTGGCGCTGGGGATCGTGGCCTGGCAGATTTTCCGCGGCGACTACGACCGGCTGATGCGCCGCCTGACCCTGGCCTTCGCCGCCGTCGTGTTCCTCGCCCCGATGATCCAGTCCTGGTACGTGGTGTGGCTGATCCCGCTCTTCGCCGTCACCGGTATCCGCGACGACTGGCAGGTCAAGGCCCTGTACTTCATGGTCTCGTTCTTCATGGTCTACGCGATCTCCGACCAGCTGGAGGTCTTCCCGTACCTGCAGAGCCAGGACCTGGGCCTGGCGCTGGCCCTGGCCCGCAACGCCGCCGCGATCATCGCCCTGCTGTTTGCGCTGTACCTGATCTTCCTGGACCCCAAGACCAAGCAGCTGTTCAGCAAGCCGGACGAACCGGTCACCAGCCGGCCCGTCATCTGAGGCGGGTCACCTGCGGCCCCTCCTCCAAGGGTGCGGCTGGTCCCAGCTTCCTTAACGCCTCGCGGCGGGAGAGCGGGCTCAACCCGTCCCCGGCGCGGTCGACGAAGCCCCGGACCCAGTCCGGATCCGTCGTGGAGAAGTCCCGCAAGGCCCAGCCGATGGCCTTACGGATGAAGAATTCACGGTCGCCGAGGTTGGCCGTGATCACGTCCGCCAGCAACGCCCGGTCCGTGGCGCCCTTGGCTCCCAGCTGGGCGGTGATGGAAGCACGGCGGATCCAGAGGTCCGGGTCCTGGCTCCACCGGCGCAGCACCGACGCCATCGTTCCGGGGTGGGCCAGCAGCAGACCGCCCAGGCGGTGCGCCAGGGAATCGACCAAGTCCCACCAGGCACCGTCGCGGATGATCTCCTCGTACAGGGGAAGCATGGCGAGCTCGTCCCGGGCCAGCCGCAAGCCGGTGAGTTCGATGGCCGCGAGCCGTTCCTCCCGCCAGCGTGCCTCGCGCCACAGCCCGGTGACGGCGGCGGTGAGTTCAGACAGCGACTGCGGCGGCAACCGCCGGGCGGCATTCCTGACGATGGCCCGGACCTCCGGGACCCGGACGCCCAGGGATGGCATCTCCGACTTCAGATACCGCTGGGCCGCCGCCCCGCGAACCGGATCCGCCGCGACGTGCAGGGCAGTGCGGATGGTGGTGACGAGGCCTTCGGACATGCGGCAACTGTAGGGCAGTCCGGCCGGTCTGCGCTCCTGCCGTTCCTCCGGCTTGGCGTTTCCTCCGGCCTAGCGGTCGCGGGTGCCCTTGCCGGCCAGACGGGTGCGCTGGCGGTGCGCGGTCAGCCGGAGCTGGATGATGCGGGCGGCCCCGGCGATGGCTACCAGCACCCCGCCGCCGACGGCGGCGATGAACAGCGCCACCCCCAGCGGGACGGCTCCCGCCAGTCCGAAGTACTTGACCTGGACGTAGTCCTGGTTCTGCAGGATGAAGACGATCAGCAGGATCAGCACCACAAGGGCGACGGCGACGACGGTCCACACCATCCCGGCGCGGGTCACCTGGCGGGGCTCGTGCGTGGGCGCGGGTGCTGCCGTGGTGGCGGGGGCAGGTTCCGGCGTGGGAACCTCCGCGGGCGTCCGGGCGGGGGAGGACGTGGCCGCCGGGGCGTCCTCCCGGGGGAGTCCGGTGGTTGCGTGCTCCGGTGCCGCCGGGGTGTCGGCCTGGTCGTAGGAGTCGAATCCGCGGGGTGTCTGCGTCATGGCTGCCTTACTTTCGGTTATGGGCCGGGGCCCTGCCTCCATCTCTGGACTCAATACTAAGCCTGCTTATGGCTTAGGCGGGAGACGGCGCTCCGGAAGCTGAGGCAGGGGGCCCGGGAAGCGGCGGGAGCTTAAACGGAAGGGCCCCGGTCACGGATAGTCCGTGACCGGGGCCATGCAGGCGCCCCAGGAGGGAATCGAACCCCCGACCGGCGGATTAGAAGGCCGCTGCTCTATCCCCTGAGCTACTGGGGCACTCGCGTGCCCATCGGCCGGAGCCGGCACGCCTCAAGAAGTTTACCGTGCCACCGCGGCCCGTTTTCCACATAGCCCCGGTACGGACTGCCGTGCGCCGGACCCCGGTTGCAGAGTGGGAAGGACCAGCCAGCCTTCCCATGAGACAGGACATACCAATGAATGACAGCATCACCATTCGGGGCTTCGTCGCCACGGAGATCAAGAGTTCGACGACGCCCGGCGGCGTCGCCACCGCGTCCTTCCGGCTAGGTTCCACCGGACGGCGCTTCGACCGGGCGGCCAACGCCTGGGTGGACGGGACCACCAACTGGTTCACCGTGCAGGGCTACCGCCAGCTGGCCGGCAACATGGCCTGCAGTATCCGGAAAGGGCAGCCCGTCATCGTTGCCGGCAGGCTCAAGATCCGCACCTGGGAGTCGGAGGGCCGCATCCACCACGCCGTGGACATCGATGCCGACGCCATCGGTCACGACCTGTCGTGGGGCGCCGCCAACTTCACCCGCAATACCGGCGGGCAGCAGCAGCAGTCGGACGGGGCGGACCAGGGCGGGACTCCGGGAGCCGCCGGGCAGGGGAGCGCCGGCGACGGCGGAGCCGACGCCGCGGAGGAGTTGCCCGACTTCGACGAGGAAACCGGAGAGGTGAAGGAGGACGCCGCCTGAGGGCCTCGTTTCCCGGCCAGTGCCAGCAGGCTGCCGGCACCGCCGACCAGAGGGGCTCGGACAAGAGCGGTGGAGGCGGTGACGGCGATGTCCGGACCGGTGCCGGTGGCAGAATGGCCGGGTGACCCGGCCCAGACTCCTTCCCCGCGCCCTGTTCCCGACGTCCGCCACCCTGGCCGGCATCGTAGTGGCAATGGCCCTCGCCGGATGCTCCGGGTCGGGCGATACGGTCGCCCCCGCGCCGGAAGCATCCACCGCCGTCGGGACCGCGACCGCGACGGCCACGCCCGCCGCCCCCTCCGCGCCCACGCCCACGGCTCCTTCGGTGGCGGGCGGCTCGGCGGCCACGCAACCCGAGGATGCGGCCAAAGTGCGCGACGCGCTCGCCGGCCTCGCCGCTGAGTCGGTGCCGGGGACGGACAGCGTGCGGGCGGCCCTGGTCCGGGCCGGTTACGCTCCCGGGGCCATCGAGGTCACCGCCAGCCGGACCCCCACGGGCCTGGACGCCGACGCTGTGGAAGCGTCCGTCCGGCAGGGCGGGGACTGCGTCGTCGCCCAGATCCGGGGGCGGTCCGTCACCGCCACCGTCCTGCCGGCCCTCGCCGACGGCCGCTGCCTCGCGGGCCCGGCCGCCTGACCGGTCTCCCGGTATGGGCAGCACGGAACCTGTCGCCTCGGAATGTGAGTTATCAGCGCCGAACCACTAGATTTGAGAGTATGGCGGAATTTATCTACACAATGACCAAGGCCCGTAAGGCCGTTGGCGAAAAACTCATCCTCGACGACGTGAGTATGTCCTTCTTCCCCGGTGCCAAGATCGGTGTTGTCGGCCCGAACGGCGCCGGTAAGTCCACCATCCTCAAGATCATGGCCGGCCTGGACACTCCCTCGAACGGCGAGGCCCGGCTGAGCCCCGGCTACACCGTCGGCATCCTGCTGCAGGAGCCGCCGCTGAACGAGGAAAAGACCGTCCTCGGCAACGTCCAGGAGGGCGTGGGCGAGATCTACGGCAAGATCCAGCGCTTCAACGAGATCTCCGAAGAGATGGCCAATCCGGACGCCGACTACGACGCCCTGCTTGAAGAGATGGGCCAGCTTCAGGAAGCGATCGACGCCGCCGACGCCTGGGACCTCGACTCCCAGCTGGAGCAGGCCATGGACGCGCTGCGCTGCCCGCCGGCCGACGCCGACGTCACCGTGCTCTCAGGTGGTGAGCGTCGCCGCGTCGCCCTCTGCAAGCTCCTGCTGCAGAAGCCCGACCTGCTGCTCCTCGACGAGCCCACCAACCACCTCGACGCCGAGAGCGTGCTCTGGCTCGAACAGCACCTCTCCTCGTACCCCGGCGCCGTCCTGGCCGTCACCCACGACCGGTACTTCCTGGACCACGTGGCCGAATGGATCGCCGAAGTGGACCGCGGCCACCTCTACCCCTACGAGGGCAACTACTCGACCTACCTCGAGAAGAAGCGTGCCCGCCTGGAAATCCAGGGCAAGAAGGACGCCAAGCAGGCCAAGCGCCTCGCCGAGGAACTCGAGTGGGTGCGCTCCAACGCCAAGGGCCGCCAGACCAAGTCCAAGGCCCGTCTGGCCCGCTATGAGGAAATGGCTGCCGAGGCAGACCGGACCCGCAAGCTCGACTTCGAAGAGATCCAGATCCCGCCGGGACCGCGACTGGGCGGACTGGTCCTGGAGGCGAAGAACCTGCAGAAGGGCTTCGAGGACCGGATGCTGATCGACGGCCTGTCGTTCTCGCTGCCGCGCAACGGCATCGTGGGCGTCATCGGCCCCAACGGCGTCGGCAAGACCACCCTGTTCAAGACCATCGTCGGCCTGGAGCCGCTCGACGGCGGCGAACTGAAGGTCGGCGACTCGGTGAAGATCTCCTACGCGGACCAGAGCCGCGGCGGTATCGACCCGAACAAGACCCTGTGGGAGGTTGTCTCCGACGGACTCGACTTCATCCAGGTCGGCCAGGTCGAAATGCCGTCCCGCGCCTACGTCGCCGCCTTCGGCTTCAAGGGCCCGGATCAGCAGAAGAAGGCCGGCGTCCTCTCCGGCGGTGAGCGCAACCGACTGAACCTCGCGCTGACCCTCAAGCAGGGCGGAAACCTGCTGCTCCTCGACGAACCGACCAACGACCTCGACGTCGAAACCCTCAGCAGCCTCGAGAACGCCCTGCTGGAATTCCCCGGCTGCGCCGTCGTCGTCTCGCACGACCGCTGGTTCCTCGACCGGGTGGCCACCCACATCCTCGCCTACGAAGGTGACGAGGAGAACCCCTCCAAGTGGTACTGGTTCGAGGGCAACTTCGAATCCTACGAGGAGAACAAGGTGGAGCGCCTCGGCCCCGACGCGGCCAAGCCGCACCGGGTCACCCACCGCCGCCTGACCCGCGACTAGTTCCGCGGCCGGCCCGCCAACGCAAAAGCCCGGCGCGCCCCCGAGAGGGGGTGCGCCGGGCTTATGCGTTAAAGGCGTTCGCCGTTACCGGGGCGCCGGTTCCGTGGGCACCCGGATCATGCCCTCCTGCGCCACGGTGGCGACGTGCCGGCCGTCGCGGCTGAAGATCTTCCCGGTCGCCAGGCCCCGGGCGCCCTGGGCGCTGGGGGATTCCTGCACGTACAGCAGCCATTCGTCCACCCGCACGGGCCGGTGCCACCACATGGCGTGGTCCAGGCTCGCCACGGACATCCCCGGCGTAATCCAGCTCAAGCCGTGCCGCCGCAGGACCGACTCCAGGAGGGTGTAGTCGCTGGCGTAGGCCAGCGCGGCGCGGTGCAGGCCGGGATCGTCCGGCATCGGTCCAAAGGTCCGCATCCACACGGCGTTGCGGGCCTCCTTGGGCCCCTCGGCCGAGACATACAGGGCAGGGTCCACGTGGCGGATGTCGAAGGGCCGCTCATAGGCCCAGTGCCGGGCCACCGGGTGGTCGAACTTGCCCAGCAGGTCGGCCGTGCTCGGCAGCGACTCCGGGTCCGGGATTCCCTCCGGCATCTGCGTCTGGTGCTCGATGCCCTCATCCTCGTCCTGGAAAGAGGCGATCATCGACAGGATCGGCTTGCCGTCCTGGTATGCGTGGACCCGGCGGGCCGAGAAGGAGCGCCCGTCGCGGAGCCGCTGGACGCCGAAAGTGATCGGCTGGTTCGCGTCGCCCGGCCGCAGGAAATACCCGTGCATCGAGTGCACGCCCCGGCCCTCGGGAACCGTCCGGCTGCCAGCCACCAGCGACTGCGCCAGCACCTGGCCGCCGAACACCCGCTGCCGGGGCTGCTTTTGCGACGGGCCCAGGAAAATGTCCTCGTCCGTCCGGGCGCCCTGAAGTTCGCCCAGGTCCAGGAGCTGGATGAGCGAGGTGGTCGGGTCCTCCGGGGGTGCGGCCTGCACTGCGGCTTCGGCTTCAGTCATGGTTTGACTTTAGACGGCGGCTTGGCCGGGCTCCAAAGAGGCTCAGCCGGTAAAGTCGGGAATGTGTCTGATGTCCTCACCGAGTCCCTGCAGTTCTCCGATCCCCGCGACCTTGCCGACCTGCGCACCTTCGCCACCAGGGCCAAGGCGGTGGACGACGGCGGCATCCGCCTCAGCGCCGACGGCACCGTCCTGGCCGCCTACGTCTGCCTCCTACGGCCGCGGCTCTTGGGCGAGGGAACGCCGACTATCCTGGGCCTGCGCACGATGGCTCTGGCCGCGCCCGCCCGGCTGGACGTGACCGTGCCCCTCGCGGCGGTGCTGGACCGCCTGGCCCGCTCGGGGCCCGACGACGTCGACCTTCCCGTCCCGCCGATGACCCTGCGGGAATCCTGGGCCGGCGTCGGAGCACCCCGCGGCGGCTGGGAACCGGCAGGCACCGTCCCCGACGCAGAACTGCGGCGGGCGGCTGAGGAGGGGATCAGGGAGATCGCCGGCATCATCCCGGACAAACCCGGTGCCCTGATCGTCAACAACGCCCGCGCCACCGTCTGGGGCCGGCCGCTGCCGGCGGCGCACTGGTTGCCCGCGGGGGCGGCCTTCGCGGCGCTGACCCTGGGGTTCCTGGCCGAGGGGGAGCAGTCCGTCTTCCGCGCCGACACGTGGTTCCGGCTCAGCAGCCCCCGCGGCCACGTGCTGGTCCGCGCAGGGTCCGGCCTCTAGCGGCCCCCGCGACGAAGCCCTATCCTTCCGTGACGGCGGCGAGGGCTACCGGAGTGTCCTGACCCTCCCAGGTGCCGACCAGGGCGCGGGCTGCCGGCGGGACAGCGGGGTCGAGCCGCCGGTAGACCAAAATTTCCAGCGCACCGGCGCGGATCACGGTCCCCTCCGCGGCGTCGCTGGCCGTGATGTCGCCGACCTCCGGAACCGATGTACCCGCGGTTCCCGTGCCGTGCACGGTGACCGATTCGGGGAGAACCTTTTGCCCGCCGTCGACCTGCAGGACATGCTGTGCCTGCGGCGTGCCGGCCAGGATGGCAGCGGCCAGGGCACGGACGTAGGTCGGGTCCGCGCACGCGTCGTAGACCCAGCGGCTGCCCAGGACGGAGTGTTCCATGGTGCCGACAAGGTGATCGTCGGCGCCGGGCAGGGGAGCGCCCCGGTAGCTGAGCGGCACCTGGAACACGGCGCCGCCGGAATGCACCAGGATGGTCTCGAGACCCACCTCCCCCTCCGGGTCGTCGAAGCGGAAGTGCCCGGCCTTCTCCGGGGCGGACCCGGTGTCCGGGAACCAGGACCGGCCGGGGAGCCAGCGCTCGAGGAGTTCCATCTTGGAGGGGGTCAACGTTGCCTGATGAATGATCGCCATGACCGCCAGCCTAGACCCGGGGGCGCCGGGAAGTGCTCGTAAGCGGGCCCGGTACGGGTGGGGACGCAGCTCAGAAGGTCAGCACGTTCAGTTCCGACGCCGGCACGAAACCGAGCCGCGCGTAAAAGCTTCGAGACTCCGACGACGGAGAGAGGAGCATCCGGACCGCGTTGATCTCCCGCGAATAGGTCAGGGCGGCCTCCACCAGCTGCGCCCCGATGCCGGCGTTCCTGCGGTCCGGAAGCACATAGACGTTCCCCAGGTACACCCAGCGTGAGATGTCCTTGCCTGGCTTGGGCATGCGTTCGAACACCATGAGGTTCAGCATGCCCACGGGAACGCCGTTGTGCTCGGCGAGGAAGAAGGTCCGCGGATTGGCCTCCAGCCACCGCTTGAGCACGGCGACGAACTCTTCCGGGTCTACGGTCGTGCCGTCGGCGGCGGGTGCCTGTTCGGCCGTCCAGGTGGCCCGCAGCGCGGCGAGGGCGGGCAGGTCGCCGTCGACCGTTTCGCGAATGGTGATCATGGCTCCAGCCTAGGCGGAGGGGACCCCTTGCGCGGTCATACCCGGGTGGGTATTATAAATTTCAGAAAGACCCCGGAGGCATCCCCCCAAGTGCCTCCGGGGTCTTTCTCTGTGTGCCGGCCGGCAAGCGGCGCAACCCGCCTAGGCTCCGGACGGGCTGTTGACCATGGAGAGGGCGGCCCGCTCCATGTAGTCCCACAGGGTTCCCTCGTAGAGCGGCGGGAGCTCCAGGGCATCGACGGCGGTGCGCATGTGCCGGAGCCAGGCGTCCTTGGCCTCCGGGGTCACGCGGAACGGCTGGTGCCGCATCCGGAGCCGGGGGTGGCCGCGTTCCTCGCCGTAGGTGGTGGGACCTCCCCAGTACTGCTCCAGGAACATGAGGAAGCGGCGCTTCGCCGGCGCGAGGTCCTCCTCCGGGTACATGGGCCGCAGCAGCGGGTCGGTGGCGACGCCGTCGTAGAACACGTCGATGAGCTTGACGAACGTCTCGTGCCCGCCGACAGCGTCGTAGAAGTTGTCGGTGTAGCCGGGCTTGCTGAAGGGGTCGTTCTGCATCAGCTGCCGGGGCTGGCGGGGATCTCCGCCGAGGGGGATGGTCATTACTCTCCGGCTTTCTGCTGGGGTGCTGCCTCGGCGGCACCGGCCTGGTCGGCCTCGTCGGCGGGCGGGGTGTAGGTGCCCTGGGAGCGGTTGCCCACACGGAGGATCTCGCCGTTGCGCAGGTACCAGATGGTGCCGTCGTCGGCGCGGACCCGGGTGATGCGCAGGCCCATCGACTCCACCGTGCCCACCACCTCGGAGGTTTCGATGACGTCGCCGATGCCGTACTGGTCCTCGATGGTGATGAAGATCCCGGCCAGGAAGTCGCGGATGAGCTGCTGGGCGCCGAAGCCGATCGCGACACCCAGGATGCCGACGCTGGTCAGCAGCGGCGCGATATTGACGTCAAGATACTGCAGCACGTACATCGCGGTGATCACGACGACGAGGACGCTCACCACACTGGTCAGCAGCGCGCCGATGGTGCGGGCCCGCTGCTCCCGGCGCTGGTGGTCCAGCGCGCGCAGGGCGGGGGCAACCCAGCGGAACCGCGGCTTCTTGAAGAAGGTGCTGCCCGCGGCGACGCGCTTGGTGATCCCGGAAATCACGAAGGACGCCACCAGCCAGACGAGGACGCCCACCCCGATGCTGATCAGGGCTCCGGGCACGTTGATTGCGGAGACATCGAGCGGTGTCAGGGGTTCGGGGGTGGTCAAGCTCAAGATCAAGTGGTACTGCTCCTTCGGCACGCCCGCGTTCGCCGGCCGCATAAGACTCTGTTCACTGTCCAGACTAGCGCCGTAGCGTGGCCCCATGCGCATCCTCGTCCTCGGTGGCACCGCCTTCCTCTCTGCCGAAATCGCCCGGCAGGCAGTAGCCGCCGGCCACGACGTCATGTGCCTGGCCCGTGGATCCCGGACCGCGCCGCCGGAGGGTGCCAGCTGGCTCAAGGCGGACCGCTCGCAGGGTCCGGCTGCCTACGCCGGGGCCGTCCAGGCGGGGGAGTGGGACGCCGTCGTCGACGTGGCCCGCGACCGCGGGCAGGCGGAGGATGCCCTCGTGGCGCTCGCCGGCCGCGCACGGCACTGGACCTTCGTCTCCAGCTGTTCGGTCTACGCGGACCCCTCGGTCCCCGGCACGGCGGAGGACGCCGTCGTGCTGCCGCCGCTGCCCGCCGGGACGCCGGCGACCATGGAGAACTACGGTGCCGCGAAGTCCGCGATTGAACACCTGACCCTGGAACTGGCCGGGGACAAGGCGCACCTGTGCCGGCCGGGCCTGATCGGCGGGCCCGGGGACGAATCGGACCGTTACGGGTACTGGCCGGCCCGCTTCGCCCGACACCCGGGACCCGTCCTCGTCCCGGACACCCCGGCAGCATTGACCCAGATCATCGACGTCCGGGACCTGGCCGCCTGGGTGCTGACCGCGGCGGAGCGGGGCGTTACCGGGCCGCTGAACGCGGTCGGCGATCCCGTGCCGTTCGCCGAATACCTCGATGAATCACGGCGTCTCGACGGGGGAGCCGCGGAGATCGTGGCCGCGCCGCCCGACTGGCTCGCCGCGCGCGGGGTGAACTATTGGGCGGGTCCGGACTCACTGCCGCTGTGGCTGCCGCCGGGCCACGAGGGATTCACCACCCGCAGCAACGCCGCGGCGGTTGCGGCCGGACTCCGGTTGCGGCCGTGGACCCGGACGCTGGCGGACAGTCTCGACGACGAGCGGCGCCGGGGGCTGGACCGGGAACGCAAGGCCGGACTCAATCCGGACACCGAGCGCCGGCTGCTGGGGGAATGGCGGGACGCGACGGACCCGGTTGGCGCCGCAGGCTAATCGCCGCCCGAGGCTGGGAGGCGCCGAACCGTCAGCCGGAGGACGCCTCGTGCCGGACCGGGAAGTTGACGCTGCGGGCGATGAAGCAGAGTGAGTTGGCCTCGTGGTGCATCTCCGCCAAGGTTTCCGGGGCCACCGGTTCCTTCGTGGCCACCACCGGACGCAGCGTGACCGACTCGAACTGGCCGCTGCCGTCCCGGTTGGTCCGCATCAGCCCCTCGGCCCGGTCCCGGTAGCCGGTGACCACCACGCCATGCTTCACCGCCACGTGCAGGAAAGAGAGCATGTGGCACTGGCTTAGCGCGGCCAGGAGCAGTTGCTCGGGGTTGTACCGGCCGGGGTCGCCGCGGAACGTCGGGTCCGCCGAGCCCTTGAGGACCGGCAGGCCGGGAATCTCGATGTCGTGGTCCCGGCTGTAGGCCCGGTAGCCGGACGTCCCCTCGCCGAGGTTGCCCGTCCAGGTGACCGTCAGGGCGTAGTTGTGCTCGTCCAGGCTCATGCCGCCAGTCTAGGACACGTCCCCGCCCAACTGACTGGCAGCAGGGGCCGTTTTGAGCGTCCAAAACGGCCTTAGCTGCGAGCTAGTTGGGCGGGGTGGGGGCTTCCTGCCTAGCCGACGTCCGCGGCGCGGGCGCGCAGGGCGCGGGCCACGCCGTCGCGGTTCTCCAGCATCATCCGGCGCAGCGCGGCGCTGTCCGCCGGCAGGGCGGCGAGGAACTCGTCCGTGCGGTCCACGGTGGCCTGGGTGGTCAGCTGCGCCGGGTAGAGCCCGACGACGATCTGCTGGGCCAGGGCGTGGGTGCGTTCCCGGACGATCCCGGGAACGGCCTCGAAGTACTTCTCCGCGTAGGGCTCGAGCAGGGCGGTGTCCAGCACCCGGGTGAAGCCGGCAACGGCGGACCCCTGCAGCGCGTTGGACAGCTCGCCCGTGACCACGATCGACTCCCACGCGGCGGCCTTGGCCTCCGGGGTGGGGATTGCGGCCGTGGCCTGCGCGGCCGCGTTCTGGCCGGTGGCGGTGTTGTCGTGCTCGAGCTCGGCGTCGATCTCCGCCTTGCCGGCCCGGCCGCCCACCACGAGGGAGGTGATCAGTTCCCAGCGCAGGTCCTGGTCCACGGTGAGGCCCGGCAGCTCGCGGGAGCCGTCCAGGAGCCCGGCGACCGTGTCGAACTGCGCGCCCGTGCGGGCCAGCAGAGCGTAGGACTTCACGAACTGCAGCTGGGCGTCGGAACCGGCGTCCACGCGGGAGGCGAGGTCCCAGAGCCGGTCCGCGGCGGTGGCCGCCGTGGCGTCCTTGTGCTCGGCGGCGACGTAGAAGTTCAGCGTGGTGGCCAGCTGGCGCAGCTGCACCAGGATCACCGACGAGTCCGTCTCCTCCGCGATGTTGGCCAGGATCAGCTCCACGTAGCCGCGGGCCGGGGTCTCGCCGTCGCGCGCCGCGTCCCAGGCCGAGCCCCAGACCAGGGTCCGCGGCAGGCTGCGGCCGAAGTCCTTCAGGTGCGCCGTGGCCGTGGCCCACGACTGCGGATCAAGTCGGACCTTCGCGTAGGCCAGGTCGTCGTCGTTGAGCAGGATCAGGTCCGGCCGCGCCAGGCCGGCCAGGGCCGGGACCTCGGTGCGTGCGCCGTCGACGTCGAGCTCCTCGCGGTGCACGCGCTCCAGCTTGCCGGCGCCGTCGAGGTTGTAGAAGCCCACGGCCAGCCGGTGCGGGCGGATGGTCGGCTGCGCCTCGGTGGCGGACTGCAGGATCGCGAAGGAGGTGATGGTCCCATCCTCGCCGACGGACAGCTCCGGCTTCAGGGTGTTCACGCCGGCGGTCTCCAGCCAGAGCTTGCCCCACTGGTCCAGGTCGCGGCCGCTGGCCTGCTCCAGCTCCACCATCAGGTCCGCCAGCTCGGTGTTCTTCCACGAGTGCTTGCGGAAGTACTCGCGGACGCCGGCCATGAACTCCTCCGGACCCACCCAGGCCACCAGCTGCCGCAACACCGAGGCGCCCTTGGCGTATGTGATGCCGTCGAAGTTGACCTCGACGTCCTGCAGGTCGTTGATCTCCGCGAAGATCGGGTGAGTGGTGGGCAGCTGGTCCTGGCGGTAGGCCCAGGATTTCTCCACCGAGGCGAAGGTGGTCCACGCGGCGTCGAACTTGGTGTTTTCGACGGCGGCGAGGTGGGACATGTATTCGGCGAAGGACTCATTCAGCCAGAGGTCATTCCACCAGCGCATCGTCACCAGATCGCCGAACCACATGTGGGCCAGTTCGTGCAGGACGGTGATAGCGCGCCGCTCCACCTGGGCCCCGGTGACCTTGCTGCGGAAGACGTAGCCCTCCAGGATGGTCACCGCCCCGGCGTTCTCCATAGCGCCGGCGTTGAACTCCGGCACGAAGAGCTGGTCGTACTTCTCGAACGGGTAGGGGCAGCCGAACTGCGCCTCGAAGAACTCGAAGCCCTGGCGGGTCAGTTCGAAGATGTTGTCCGCGTCCAGGTACTGCATGAGGGACTTGCGGGCGAAGACGCCCAGCGGGGTGATCTTGCCGGTGGCGGAGACCACCTCGCTGCGGACGCTCTGGTACGGGCCGGCAATCAGCGCGGTGACATAGGAGGACAGGCGCGGGGTCGGCGCGAAGGCCCAGACCGAGCGCGCGCCGCCGTCCTCGCCAGGGCTGGTCTCGGACGGTGCCGGGGTGGGGGAGTTGGACACCACGTCCCAGTGCGACGGCGCGGTGACTGTGAAGGTGAACGTGGCCTTGAGGTCCGGCTGTTCGAAGACGGCGAACATGCGGCGGGAGTCGGGGACCTCGAACTGCGTGTAGAGGTAGACCTCCCCGTCGACCGGGTCCACGAAGCGGTGCAGGCCCTCGCCGGTGTTCATGTAGGGGGCGTCCGCGACCACCACTAGTTCGTTCTCCGCGGCCAGGTCAGGGAGCTGGATGCGGATGCCGTCCGAGACCTCGGCCGGGTCCAGTTCGCGGCCGTTGAGGGTCACGCTGTGCACGGTCCGGGTGACCGCGTCGATGAACGTGGCGGATCCCGGCGCCGCGGTGAAGCGCACGCGGGTGGTGGAGCCGAAGACGGTGTCGCCCCGGGTCAGGTCCAGGGTCACGTCGTAGGAGTCGACGGCGATCAGGGCGGCGCGCTCGCGGGCTTCGGCGCGTGTGAGGTTCATACCGGGCAAGGGGGCCTCCAGGAATGCGGGAACGGGAGATGGGGATAGGCGTGAAGTTATTCTTTCACGCCTTGCGGCCTTGGCAAGTTGCCCCCGTCACAGCCCGGCCGCCGGCGGCGCGGACGGGGGTAGCGTTGACGGCATGGGAACCTTCCGGGACTCCGTCGACACCAGGGCCGTGCGCTTCGCTATCGGCTTTCCCCTGGTGCTGGCCTCCGCCTTCACGGTGTGCGCGCTCCTGATCCGGTCCCGGCTGCCCGAGCCGCTGGCCGTCCGGTGGTCCGCGGACGGTGCCGAAAACTTCGCCCCCTTCGCCGCCGTGGTGGGCGTGGGCGCCGCCCTGATAGTCCTGACGGGCTGGGCGGTGCTGCTCCAGGCCGCCCCGTTGACCCGGCCGGCCGTGATGCGCCGGATCATGATGGGCGCCGGGCTGGGCCTTAGCCTGTTCGTCACCGCCGTGCTGGCCGCGGTCCTGGTCGGGCAGATCGGTCTGTCCGACGCCCGCGCCTCGCACGTTGACGTCACCATCCTGGCGATGGGCAGCGGCGCCGCCCTGGGCCTGGGCGTGGTGATGGGCTTCGTGTTCAAGGCCGACGAGCGCTGGTCCGTCGACGACGAACGCGCCGCCCGCGCGGCGCTCGAACACCTTCGCGACCCGGACCTGGCCAGGGACGACGTCCGCCTCTGGGTCCACGCCCGCAGCTCGATCTTCGTGATGCTCGGGATCTCCACGCTGTTCCCGGCGGCGCTGCTCAGCCTGGCCCTGCCCTGGCTCGCGGCCGTCCTGGCGGCCGCGGCGCTCGTGGCGACCCTCTTCCTCTTCGCCCGGGTCAGGGTGGACCGGGCCGGGCTCAGGGTCCTCGCCGCCGGACTGCTGCCCGTGCTGACGATCCCCGCCGCCGAGATCGGGTCGGCCGCCCCGGAGCTGGTGCGCGCGGCGGAGCGTGGCGGCTGGGGCTTCCGCCGCCACGGCCGGGACTCCAGCATGCTGGTGGCCAACGGGCCCGCCGTCGTGGTGCGGCGCCTGGACGGCGGCACCGTGACGGTCAGTGCCGGCGGCCCCGCCTCGGCGGACAACGTCGCGCAGACCCTGACCCGCGTGGCTTCCCGGGCCCGCGGCGACGGCGCGCCGCCCCGTCCCTAGTAGGCTGGAGCCACCCCGATCACCACGCCGGATGCCCTCCGGCGACCACAGAATGGATCCGACCGTGACCACCGCCCAGGACCTCCCGCGCGTCCACATCGCCACCGACCACGCCGGCATGGAGCTCAGCGCCCACCTGGTGGAGCACCTCAGCGCCAAGGGCTACGAGGTGGTGGATCACGGACCGAAGGTCTACGACGCGCTCGATGACTACCCGTCCTTCTGCATCAACGCCGCCCTGGCCGTCGTGGCGGACCAGGAGGCCGGCGTCCACGCCCTGGGGATTGTCCTGGGCGGGTCCGGCAACGGCGAGCAGATCGCCGCCAACAAGGTCAAGGGTGTCCGCGCGGCCCTGGCGTGGAGCCTGCCCACCGCGAAGCTGGCCCGCGAGCACAACGACGCCAACGTCGTCGCCGTCGGCGGCCGGCAGCACAGCGTCGAGGAGGCCACCGGGATCATCGAGGCGTTCCTGGCCGAGCCGTTCAGCCACGACGAGCGCCACGTCCGCCGCATCGGCAAGATCGCTACCTACGAGGCCACCGGCGAGGTCGTCGAGTAGTGCCCGAGGGCCACTCCATTCACCGGCTCGCCCGGCAGTTCACGGACGTCTTCGCGGGCGAGCGGCTGGCCGTCTCCAGCCCGCAGGGACGCTTCGCCGGCGGCGCCGCCCTGCTGGACGGGCACGTCCTCACCGGCTCGACGGCGCACGGCAAGCACCTGTTCCTCCGCTTCGAGCACGGGCTGTCCCTGCACGTCCACCTGGGCCTCTATGGCGCCTGGAACTTCGGCGGCGACAGCACCTTCCGGGGCGCCTCCAGCATCGGCGCGCCGCGCAGGGTCGGGGAGCGGGAGGACCGCGACGCCGGCACCGATGCGGTGAATGACGACTCCGCCTACGCCGGGCCGCCCGCTCCGGTGGGCGCCGTCCGCGTCCGGCTCGCCGGCAGCCACGGTTGGGCGGACCTGCGCGGGGCGACCACCTGCGAGACCCTCACCGAGGCGGAAACCGAGGCCGTGATGGCCCGGCTGGGCCCGGATCCGCTGCGGAACCTGCCGGGGGACAGGGAGGCCTTTGTCGCCACGCTGGGCCGGCGGAAGACCCCGCTGGCCACCCTGCTCATGGACCAGAAGGTGATTGCCGGCGTCGGGAACGTCTACCGCGCCGAGCTGCTGTTCCGGCAGCGCCTGGACCCCTGGCTGCCCGGAACCGGCCTCCCGGCCGGGGACGCCGGGCTGCTCTGGGACGACACGGCCGCCATCATGGCCGACGGCGTGCGCGACGGCCGGATCATCACCACCGGACCCCGGTACTGGAGCGCCGGGGGAGAGTCCTCCGACGGAGAGGCAGCGGCCCTTCCCGCCCCGGAGGAGGCGCACTTCGTCTATCGGCGGCAGGGCCAGGACTGCCGGGTCTGCGGCACCCCCGTCTCCCTGGTGGAACACGCGGCCCGCAAGCTGTACTGGTGCACGGTTTGCCAGCAAGGCTAAGACCGATTGCAAGGCCCGCACACACACCAGGGGCCCCTCCGCTGGAGGGGCCCTCGTGTGTTTTTGGAGAGGGGACGACGGGAATCGAACCCGCGTAATCAGTTTGGAAGACTGAGGCTTTACCATTAAGCTACGTCCCCGGGACTATGCTGGAAATCCAGCATAACTTCCGGTCGGCTGTTCAAGCCGGATACAACTAAACCCAATGCAGCCCCGCAGTGTCAAATGTGCAAATGGCCACACGATGACCTTAGACTGTTCTGTGCACTTACGGGGTGTAGCTCAGCTTGGCTAGAGCGCCTGCTTTGGGAGCAGGAAGTCGCAGGTTCAAATCCTGTCACCCCGACTCTGCAGCAACTGCCGGTCATCGGCGTTGCAGACCCACAATCCCCCAAAACCAGGAGTACTTAGACTGTGAAGAGCGCCGTCGAGAACCTCACCCCTACGCGGGTCAAGCTCAATGTTGAGGTCCCGTTTGAGGAACTGCAGCCCAGCATCGCCGAGGCGTACAAGAGCGTTGCTTCCCAGATTCAGGTACCCGGCTTCCGCAAGGGCAAGGTCCCTTCCAAGCTGATCGACCAGCGCGTCGGCCGCGGCTACGTCCTGGAAACCGCCATCAACGAGGGCCTCAACGGCTGGTACCAGGCCGCCGTCCAGGAGACCGGCATCCGCCCGCTGAGCCGTCCCGAGGTCGAGATCACCGAGGTGCCGGACCCGTCCGCCACCGACGGCGAGCTGAAGTTCCACGCCGAGGTTGACATCCGTCCCGAGATCGAGCTGCCGGACTACGCCGGCATCAAGGTCGAGGTTGCCGCCGCCGAGTCCTCCGAGGCCGACGTCGACAAGGCCCTTGACGAGCTGCGCGGCCGCTTCGGCACGCTGAAGAGCGTTGACCGCCCGGCCGCCGACGGCGACTTCCTGACCATCGACATCACCGCCAGCATCGAGGGCTCCGAGGTTGATTCCGCCTCAGGCCTGTCCTACCAGGTTGGCGCCGGCACCATGCTCGAGGGCCTGGACGAGGCCGTCACCGGCCTCAGCGCCGACGAGGATGCCATCTTCGACACCACCCTGGTGGGCGGCGACCACGCCGGCGAAGCCGCCCAGGTCAAGGTTGTCGTGAAGGCCGTCAAGGAGCGCGAGCTCCCCGAGGCCAACGACGATTTCGCCCAGCTGGCCTCCGAGTTCGACACCCTTGCCGAGCTCCGCGAGGACCTCGCCAAGCAGGCCGCCGACTCCAAGACCGTCGAGCAGGGCGTCGAAGCCCGCGACAAGGTCCTGGACAAGCTCGTCGAAATGATCGAGGTCCCGGTTCCCGAGTCCGTCGTCGAAGAGCAGCTCGAGCAGCACTTCAGCGCCGAGAACAACCACGGTGAAGGCGAGCACGACACCGAGGAGCACCGCGCCGAGGTCAAGGCCAACACCGAGCGCGCCTTCCAGAACGAGATCATCCTTGACGCCATCGCCGAAAAGGAAGAAGTCAACGTCACTCAAAACGAGCTGATCGACTACATCGTCACCACCGCCAGCCAGTACGGCATGGACCCGAACCAGTTCGCCCAGATCATCGATCAGAGCGGCCAGGTCCCGATGATGGTCTCCGAGGTCCGCCGCCGCAAGGCCCTGGCCGTCGTGCTGGGCCAGGCCGAGGTCACCGACTCCGAGGGCAACAAGGTTGACCTGAGCGAGTTCGTCCGCCCCGGCGGCGAAGAGTCCTCCTTCGAGGAAGCTCCGGCCGAGGAAGCGTCCTCCGAGGAAGCCGCCGAGGCTCCCAAGAACGACGACCCGGCGGCAGTGAAGTTCTAGCCCGCCCGGCACCCTGAGCAGTGCCCGCACCCCCGGATCACCGATCCGGGGGTGCGGCTTTTTAAGTCGCAGACGAACCCGGCGGCCCAATCGTGCGCCGTCAGCGAACAGCCCGCCACGCCGGCACAATGCGGCAGGGAAAACGGTTAGTGTCCATGTAGGAAAGTTCAGTGGAGCCACCCCACGGCACCACCGTCGCCAGCGAGAGGTAAGTACACATGTCACAGCAAGCAGGGGCACCCCGGATGGCTACCGTCGATCCCGCGGCCCAGGATAACTACATTTACAACCGCCTGCTGAAAGAGCGCATCATCTGGCTCGGCTCCGAGGTCCGCGACGAGAACGCCAACGCGATCTGCTCCCAGCTGCTCCTCCTCTCGGCGGAGAACCCCGAAAAGGACATCTACCTTTACATCAACTCTCCCGGCGGCTCCGTCACTGCCGGCATGGCCATCTACGACACCATGCAGTTCATCCCGAACGACGTCGTCACCGTGGCCACGGGCCTCGCCGCCTCGATGGGCCAGTTCCTGCTCAGCTCCGGCACCAAGGGCAAGCGCTACGCCACCCCGAACGCCCGCATCCTGATGCACCAGCCCTCCGGCGGCATCGGCGGCACCGCCTCGGACATCAAGATCCAGGCCGAGCTGATCCTGCACATGAAGAAGGTCATGGCCGAACTGACGGCCGAACAGACCGGCCAGACCGTGGAGACCATCCTCAAGGACAACGACCGTGACAAGTGGTTCACGGCGACCGAGGCCCTCGAATACGGCTTCTTCGACAAGATCGCGGCCCACGCCGGGTCCGTGGCCGGCGGCGGCGGAACCAACGCCGACAGCGGCAAGTAACCGGCACGCAGACAGAACCGACTCCAGGAGCAATGAACATGAACTACAACTTCGGATCGACTGCCGGAAACCTGCCCAGCAGCCGCTACGTGCTGCCGCAGTTTGAGGAGCGCACCCCCTACGGTTTCAAGCGCCAGGACCCGTACACCAAGCTGTTCGAGGACCGCATCATCTTCCTCGGCGTCCAGGTGGACGATGCCTCGGCCGACGACATCATGGCCCAGCTGCTGGTCCTCGAGTCGACGGACCCGGACCGCGACATCACCCTCTACATCAACTCCCCGGGCGGCTCCTTCACCGCCATGACGGCGATCTACGACACCATGCAGTACATCCGCCCGGAGATCCAGACGGTCTGCCTCGGCCAGGCCGCCAGCGCCGCCGCCGTGCTGCTGGCCGCCGGTACGCCGGGCAAGCGCCTGGCACTGCCGAACGCCCGCGTCCTGATCCACCAGCCGGCACTCTCCGGCGGCCAGGGCGGGCAGGCCTCCGACCTGGAGATCCAGGCCGCCGAGGTCATGCGGATGCGCTCCTGGCTGGAGGACACCCTGGCCAAGCACTCGGGCCGGACCTCCGAGCAGGTCAACAACGACATCGAGCGCGACAAGATCCTCACGGCCGCCGAGGCCATGAGCTACGGCCTGATCGACCAGGTCCTCGACTCGCGCAAGATCAAGCCACAGGCGCTGACCAAGTAGCCTTGGCAGCTTCACAGCAGTAGACGACGCCGGTTCGGCCCGTGGAAACGGGGTGAACCGGCGTCTTCTTTCCACCCAACAGGCCCAAAGTGACCTAGAGTGGACTATGTCACGGCCGTCCCGTTCGGGGCTGGCGGTGTTTCAAAATGGGTGCCACGCTGCACGGAGGCATGACCCGGCCGGCAGCAAGATACAAAGGGGTTCACATATGGCTCGGATTGGCGAGAGCACCGATCTGCTGAAGTGCTCGTTCTGCGGAAAGAGCCAGAAGCAGGTCCGCAAGCTCATTGCCGGGCCCGGCGTCTACATCTGCGACGAGTGCATCGAACTCTGCAACGAGATCATCGAAGAAGAACTCGCCGAAGTCGCCGACCTGGGCAGCTTTGAACTGCCCAAGCCCCGGGAAATCTTCGACTTCCTGCAGGAATACGTCATCGGCCAGGAACCCGCCAAGCGTTCCCTCGCCGTCGCGGTCTACAACCACTACAAGCGCATCCAGGCCGGCCACGCGCCCAAGAGCGGAGCGCTGGCCGAAGGCGGCCACCACGACGACGTAGAGATCGCCAAGTCCAACATCCTGCTGATCGGCCCCACCGGCTGCGGCAAGACCTACCTGGCCCAGACTCTGGCCCGGCGCCTGAACGTCCCGTTCGCCGTCGCCGACGCCACGGCTCTGACCGAGGCTGGCTACGTCGGTGAAGACGTCGAGAACATCCTGCTCAAGCTGATCCAGGCCGCGGACTACGACGTCAAGAAGGCCGAACAGGGCATCATCTACATCGACGAGATCGACAAGATCTCGCGCAAGAGCGAGAACCCCTCCATCACCCGGGACGTCTCCGGCGAGGGCGTCCAGCAGGCGTTGCTGAAGATCCTCGAGGGCACGGTCGCGTCCGTCCCCCCGCAGGGCGGCCGCAAGCACCCGCACCAGGAATTTATCCAGATCGATACCACCAACGTGCTCTTCATCGTCGCCGGCGCCTTCGCCGGCCTCGAGGAGATCATCGGGTCCCGGTCCGGCCGGAAGGGCATCGGCTTCGGCGCCCCGCTGAACGAGGTCAAGGACAACGCCGACTCCTACGGTGAGGTCATGCCGGAGGACCTCCTGAAGTTCGGCCTGATCCCCGAATTTATCGGCCGCCTCCCGGTCATCACCACGGTCTCCAACCTGGACCGCCCGGCCCTGATCCAGATCCTGTCCACGCCCAAGAACGCCTTGGTCAAGCAGTACCAGAAGATGTTCCAGCTCGACGGCGTGGAACTGGTCTTCGAGGACGAGGCGCTGGACATGATTGCGGACCAGGCCCTGGAACGCGGCACCGGCGCCCGCGGCCTGCGTGCCATCATGGAGGAAGTCCTCCTGCCGGTGATGTTCGACCTGCCCAGCCGCGACGACGTCGCCACCGTGGTGATCACCGAGGACGTCGTGGCTAAGAAGGCCGAACCCACGATGATTCCGCACGACGTGAAGCGCCGTAAGTCCGCCTGATTCCTTCCCGAAACGGCAGGAATCCGGAATAAATCCGCGCCGCTCTCCGCTGTGCCCTGAGACGCCTGTCAGCTTCCCAACAAGGAGAATTCACGTGCCTGAGAACACCGCCACGAACAAGGCCGACTTCTGGTTCGACCCGATGTGCCCCTTCGCCTGGGTCACCTCCCGCTGGATTTCCGAGGTGGAAACCGTCCGGAGCATCCAGACCGAGTGGCACGTCATGAGCCTCGCCGTCCTGAACGAGGGCCGGGACGAACTGCCCGCCGAGTACAAGGAATTCCTGACCAAGGCATGGGCCCCGGTCCGGGTGATCGTGGCCGCGGCGCAGAAGCACGGCGAGCAGTACATCAAGCCGCTCTACGACGCCATGGGCACCAAGATCCACAACGAGGGCAACAAGGACATCGCCGAGGTCATCGCGAAGTCCCTGTCCGAGGTCGGCCTCCCGGCGGAGCTCGCCGCGGCCGGCGACAGCGACGAGTTCGACGCCGAACTCCGCGCCAGCCACGAGTCCGGCATCTCCCTGGTGGGCCAGGACGTCGGCACCCCGGTGGTGGCCATCAACGGCACCGCATTCTTCGGCCCGGTCCTGACCCGCATTCCCCGCGGCGAGGACGCCGGCAAGCTCTGGGACGCCTCCGTGGGCCTGGCCTCCTACCCGTACTTCTTCGAGCTCAAGCGCAGCCGCACCGAAAGCCCCGTCTTCGACTAAGCACCGGACCCCGCCACAGCGGGACCACAGGGCGCCGCGGGAACTACAGCGTGGTAGTTC